>DATFXC010000018.1:0-5892 GCA_035258625.1 Candidatus Udaeobacter sp.
GTTGCGCGTTTGGAACCCGACGACCCGGCGCCAGCCCAGGCGGGCGAACTCCGCGCGCAGATCCGACGGTGTAAGCCGAAGCGTCCGGAAATCGTAATGGGTGGGCAATTGCAGACCTTCTATGCGCCCGCCCACGTACCACTGGTGCCCTCGGTTGAGAAGATAATCGACTCCGGGGTGTACCGTGCTTGTCGTTCCGAAAACAGCTTGCGCCTCGGCTTTAAGATCAGGTTGCCAGACATCTTCAACATACAACACCGCCAGCAGTACGCCTTCGGAATCACGCAGCGCGATCTTGCTGCTTCCCGGCTTGAGCGACTTCGCAAAAGCGTCCGGCACATCGAGGGTGATCGGAATCGGCCAGAGCATGCCGTCCCTCAATCTCATTTCATGACACACACGTTCATACTCTTTCCGGTTCATGAGGCCGCGCAGCGGCGAGAACCCGCCACTCATAAGAAGCTCCAGGTCGCGGATTTGCCGACTCGTTAAGTCCCAGGATGGAAAATCTTTGGAGCGCGCTTTCACTTCGGCGGCGCTTTCCGGGTTAAGCCTAAGATCGACCAGTTCGCCACCATGCGGCGCAATGAGATGGCCGTGCGATTTTGCAGTGTCGATATTCATCATAAAGAGCGCTTCTATACTATTGGGAGCGGTTTCCCGCAACGTGAGGTAGAGCGCCGCGCTGCGCGTCTGCCGACATTGCAGCGTGATGTCGGTACCAACTTGTCGATCTTGCACGCGCAATTCTTCACGTTACGCTCTGGACATGGCAGAAACACGCGCGACGGCCTACGATTCGAAGATCGAAGGTAACGTAATATTTACGCGGTTCGATGCGGCGCTCAACTGGGTGCGGAAGAATTCGCTGTGGCCGATGCCGATGGGGCTGGCGTGTTGCGCTATTGAATTGATGGCCACGGCGGCGTCTCGATTTGATATATCGCGTTTTGGCGCCGAAGTGATGCGTTTTTCGCCGCGGCAGTGCGACGTGATGATCGTAGCCGGCACGGTCACCTACAAAATGGCCCTCGCAGTGAAAAGAATTTATGAGCAAATGCCGGAGCCGAAATGGGTCATCGCCATGGGCGCGTGTGCGTCCACCGGCGGGATGTACCGCTCCTACGCCGTTCTACAAGGCATAGATCAGCTTCTGCCGGTGGATGTTTATATCTCCGGCTGCCCGCCGCGTCCGGAAGCGTTGCTCGCCGGCTTGATGAAATTGCAGGACAAGATTTCTCGCGACCGAGCGTTTAGAAATCAAAAGCCGGAGCTCGCAGAAAAGCTCGAAGAAGCGCTGACATGAAGCCGTGTTCGAATTGGAATTGTCGGGCAAGCGCCTCGCTTGCATCCCCATCATCCCTGGGCAGGCGGCCGGCATGCCCTGCAACAACATAGCGCATGACGCGCGACGAACTGCTCGATTCGCTAGGCAAAACCTTCGCGGACAAACTTCAGCACAGAGCCGAATTTCGCGGCGAAACGAGTTTTACGATTGCGACAGGAGATCTCCGCGACATCGCAAAATTCTGTCGCGACGAACTTTCATTCGATTACTTGCTCGACATAACGAGTATCGACAATTTTGGCGACGAGCCGCGTTTCCAGGTTGTTTATCATCTCTATTCGATGCCGCACGGCATCCATCTCCGATTCAACTTGAGACTGTCGGAAGAATTCGGCGCCGTCGATACCGTTTCGGACATCTGGCCAACCGCCAACTGGCACGAACGCGAGATTTACGACATGATGGGCATTAAGTTTAACGGGCATCCCGATCTGCGCCGCATTTTGATGTGGGACGGCTATCCGTTCTTCCCGTTACGAAAGGATTTTCCTCTCGCAGGTTTGGCGAGCGAAATGCCGGATGTCGCCTTCACCAAAGTCACGCCGCTCGAAGGCGGTCCCTTCGTTACCATTCCAAGCACCGCCGGCTCAAAGGACCGCGAGCCGCGAGCGCGCCCGCGGGAATTGTAGAGCGTCTCTGTCAAACACTTCATTTCTCAATTACGTCACGCTGCTGAGACGGGCGGCGCTGTCTCGGGTTTCCGCGTGGCGGCCATTACGTCTGGGCGCAAAGCTTCATCGCGTGGCGCTACTGGCTTCTGTCCCGACTTCGGATAAGCGATGCGGGTGTGCAACATCGACAAAAGCGTGAATCGGAAGCGGTCGGCGATTGTTTTCAGTTCGCCGAGGGTAAGATCGCATTCGTCCAATTGCCGGTCGCTGATGCGCTCTTCGATGATCTCGTTCACCAGCGTTTCGATTTTTTGCGGTGTCGGTTTCTCAATACTACGCGAAGCGCTCTCGATCGCGTCGGCCAGACTAACGATCGCGCTTTCTTTCGTTTGCGGTTTTGGTCCGCTGTAACGAAAACTTTCTTCGTGCACCTCAGGGACGTCGTCCTCGCGCAGCCTCATGATCTTGCCGCCTGCGAGCGCGTCTTCATGCTGCTGGAGCGCGCGTTGGTAAAAATAACGGACGAGTGATGTGCCGTGATGCTCCTGAATAATATCGATGATGCGCTGATTTAGCCGATGCTTGAGCGCGAGGTCCACGCCCTCCTTCACATGGGCGATGATGATCAACGCGCTCATCGTCGGCGCGAGATCGTCATGCGGATTTCGCTCGAAGCTCATGTTCTCCGTGAAGTACTCCGGTTTCATGAGTTTGCCGACGTCGTGAAAGTACGCGCAGACACGGCAAAGGGTCGGGTTTGCACCGATAGCTTCGGCAGCGGCTTCCGCCAGATTGGCCACGACAAGACTATGGTGATATGTACCCGGCGCTTCGATGGTCATCCGGCGCAGCAACGGATGATTGAGATCGGAAGATTCCAGCCAAGAAATGTCAGTGGTGATTCCAAACAGATTCTCAAGCATTGGCAGCGCACCGCCTACTATGGTCGCGGTGACGATTCCGTTGCCGATGGCGAGCGCGCTTTGCAGTCCGAGCATGCCCCAGTCGTTAGCCGTCGGATAAAACCAGTTAATTGGCCCAATTAAACCGAACGTCAGCGACAACAGCCAGATAGCCAGGCCAACACAAAATCCGGCGCGGATCAAGTTACCGCGCCGTCGCACCTGCAGCGTGAGAGAGACACCCGTAAATCCGCTGATCAGACTGGTTATTAAAAGCGGGGCATCAATGGGACCAAACAACATGCTGCTCCACAGGCTCACGAAGAATGCCGCGTAAAGCCCGTGCTGCCGGCCGAGCAAGACGCTCAGCACCAGCGGCGCAAAAGCATAGGGCGTAATCAATCCGGCTGTTTCCGGTCTCAAGAATCGGTAATTGCCGCTGTTGCAAACGACCAGCAACAATTTGGTGACGGCGAGTTGTACAAAAATAACCGTAAGGACAAGAAGAATTCGCGAGTTTTGTGCGAAGCTTTTTGGCTGATTGATCCAAAGCTGCGTGATTGCAGTGGCCAGGACCAGGAGCGCAATCACGTAATTTTTCGTTGGCTCCGGTTGTTGGCCGCTAAAGACGAGAAATGCCAGGCCACCGGCAAACAGCGCAAAGATGAATACCTTTAGAAAGGACGAGGATTCCAGGTTACGCACCAGTTCGCTGTGTGAGCGCCGCCGTCGCCTCTTGCGCGATGCGAGGCCGCGTTTGACGAGACGGTCGCGTTTGAGGAAATCGAACATAACAATCGTTACTTGCGAGATTCGGCCGCGGGCCCGCGGTGCGCCTGATAAGCGCCAATGATAGCGCGAACCAGTTCATGCCGGACAACATCTCGCTCGGTGAAGTATACGGTGGCGATTCCCGGCACGTTCTTCAAAGCTTGCAACGCCTCGAGCACACCAGAGCGTTTGTTTGCCGGCAAATCAATCTGTGTGATGTCGCCGGTCACGACGCATTTGGAATTCAAACCGATGCGCGTCAGCAACATGAACATCTGCTCAGTGGTTGTGTTTTGCGCTTCATCGAGAATGACAAAGGCGTTGCTCAAAGTGCGCCCACGCATATACGCAAGCGGAGCCACTTCGATCGTTTGCCGCGCGATCGCCCGTTCCATTTCTTCCGGCTCAAGCATCTCGCGTAATGCATCATAAAGGGGGCGGAGATAGGGGAGGATCTTTTGTTCCAAGTCGCCCGGCAGAAAACCCAGCGCTTCGCCCGCTTCCACCGCAGGTCGGGTCAAAATAATGCGGGCCACCTGTTCCTTCTTCAATGCCGCTACAGCCATCGCGACTCCAAGATAAGTTTTGCCAGTCCCAGCCGGCCCAATCCCAAAAACGACGTCGTGCTTCTGAATCGCCTCCACGTAAGCCCACTGATTGCCGCTGCGCGCTACAACTGCGGGCTTGCGTGAAGAAGTTACGATTTTGGTCGAAACGATGTCGCTGAGAGTCTCATCGCGTTCTTCGGTCACGGCCTTCAGCGTGTAATTGAATTCGTGTTTCTGAATGTCGACGCCTTGTTGGCGGGCTTGCTCAAGCTGCTGAAACACCTGCTGCGCTTTGTCGACGCGACTCGGGTCACCCTCCAGTTTCACCCAGCCTTCGCGGGTGGTCACCTTGATGCCCAGCGAGTCCTCGAGATTCTTCAAAAGCTTGATGTCGTTAGCGTAGAGTGACTGCAAAGCGCGTGGGCTCTCAAATTGCAACGTTCGCGACTCAGTCATAACCGTGGCTTTGGTTTCCAGCCACGCCTGATCCAAGGTGCCCGTGCCACGAATCTAAAGCTAGCGGAAACCATACACCAGCGCCCAATGCGTGCGTTCCTCTGGCGATTGCTCCACGCTTACAATGATAAAATAACTACCAGTGGCTTTGGGGATGACGTGTGCGGCCGCGAAATGGCCTTTCTCCCAGCTGTCGGGTTCTTCCGCGAGCTTGCCGTCCGAATCATAAACGTGAACGGAAACCTTTGCCCGATCGACTTCCGTCCCCAGCCAGAACCAGTATTCGTTTCCTTTGAACAACTGCTGCCGCACCGCCTTCTTCTCCCCAGAACCGAGGTCGCCTCCCCAATAATCCTCGCGCACTTGGAAGCCTTGTTTCACGTACGGTTCGGCGGCCTGAAGCGCAAATGATTGCGCGTCGTCCACTGAAGCAAAAATCGCGGGCCGCAATGCCGTAAGCAAGAGCAGCAGACAGTTTGCGCGGAAAACAATCTTCACGAAACCGTTCATCGAAGGTCTAATCCTTGGTGACGATTCCTTGGCCAAGCCGCATAGTGATCTCGTTGACCTTCTTTACTGTTTCAGGCGGAATACGGCGATCACCGATGTCGATCAAAGGTTTCACTTCGACCAGAGCATCCTGAATTTGGCGGATGATTGGAAGATCAAATTCCGGCATCGCCTGGAGCCTTTTTTGGAAATACGAGAGGAGATCGGGCTGGTGCAGCAGCTCTGCGCCATCGGTTGAAAAGTGTTCGTTGACCACTGAAGTCAACACTTCGGTTCCACGCAGCCAACCGCCCAGGCTGACCAGTTGCGACAACTTTTCGTCGTGCACTTCGTTCATCGCTTGTTGCACGCTGTTCTGGGTGCGGTCCAGTTCTCGACGCACATTGTTCCAATTACGTTTATCTGCCGCCTCGATAATAGCCTTTGCATGGGGCGTGATCGAATTTCCCACGCCGATCCCCTTCGCCAGCGCCAGGACGCGCTGGCCAATCTCCTTTACGGTTTCTGCGTCCTCCGCCTGCACCGCGATGAAGCCATCTGCGATCACGGTTCCAAGCAAAAGGGCGATACGAGGACGCTCTGTAAGGTTAGGCCCTTTGTCACTTCGGACATGTGCTCTCCAGTTGACCGTGCCCAGTTTGTTTAGCGCCCCGAAAATTTCGTTCGGCAATGGCACTACAACGTCTTCCACAGTTGTGGACAGCTGTTTAATGTTGATGTGCTGCGGAGCTTGGGCGCCATTTGCG
>DATFXC010000019.1:0-5188 GCA_035258625.1 Candidatus Udaeobacter sp.
ATTCAAACTTTGACGAAAACGTGCAGCGCCATGTGCAAGTGGCGGAGATGGTGCTGGAGCGCGCCAAACGCCTCGTGGAAATGAAGCGCGACGTGGTGCTGTTGCTCGACAGCCTGACGCGGCTTTCACGCGGCTATAATAATCTGGAGCCGGGCAAAGGCCGCATCATGTCGGGTGGCGTCGAAGCGAAGGCGCTGATTAAGCCTAAGAAATTTTTTGGCTCGGCGCGGAACGCGGAAGAAGGCGGCAGCCTCACCGTGCTGGCCACGGCGTTGACTGAAACGGGCAGCCGGATGGACGAACTGATCTTCGAAGAATTCAAGGGCACGGGCAACATGGAGTTGCATCTCGACCGTGCTCTACAGGAGAAAAGGGTTTATCCGGCGATTCACCCAATGCTCTCGGCTACAAGACGTGAGGAATTGCTTTATCATCCCGACGAATGGGAGCGCGTGCTGCTGCTGCGCAAAACCATGGCCGCGCTGCCTCCGCTCGAATCGATGGAAAAACTCATCGATAACCTGCACGCGACCAAGACGAATGCCGAGTTGCTCTTGAGCGGATTGCGGTGAGGAAGATGGCACTCGCAAAATCTGCTTCACACAATGTCATCGCGTCGGAGCAGCAGTTGGCCGATTTGATTCGGCAAATCGAAGCGGCCGATCGCATTGCGCTCGACACTGAGGCAGACAGCCTGCATTCGTACCGGGAGAAACTTTGTTTGCTCCAAATCAGCGCGCCTGCCGCAGTCACGACGTCCAGCTACAACGATTTCGTTGTCGATCCGCTGTGTAACCTTCGTTTGGAACCGCTGCGCCAGGCGCTCGAACCGATGGAAATTGTTTTGCACGCAGCCGACTACGATCTGCGAATGCTCCGGCGCGGCTTGAATTTCACGGCGAGCAGAATCTTCGACACAGTCATTGCCGCGCGGCTGCTTGGGATTCGCGAATTCAGTCTGGGTGCGCTGCTTAAGCGCTTCTTCGATGTCGAGCTTCACAAGCATTCGCAAAAGGCAAACTGGGCACTGCGACCGCTGCCGCCGCGGATGCTGAGGTACGCGGTGGATGACGTGCATTATTTGTTGCCGCTTGCCGCAAAATTAGAGGAAGAGCTGCAGCGGGTTCAGCGCTGCGATTGGTTTCGACAATCTTGTGGGCGTGCAATCGAGTTGGCCGCCACCGGGCGCGAACGCATCCAGGCTGAACTTTGGCGCATCGCAGGAGCTGGCGCGCTCGACCCGCGTACCGGAGCAGTGCTTCGCGCCCTGTGGCAATGGCGAGAGACAGAAGCCGAAATGGCAGATCGACCGCCATTTCATATTTTACAGAACCGCGAGCTTTTGAAAGCGGCAGAAAATTTCACTTCCGGATGTGTGCCCGATTACAAACACTTTTCCGCTCGCCGGCGTCAGACGTTCCGCGAAGCGGCAAAAATTGCGTTGCAATCGCCGCAATCGGAGTGGCCGGTTATGCGGCGGCGCCCTGGGTCCCGACCGACCGCTGAAATGCGTCGGCGCGCCGATCAGTTACGCGAACGGCGCAACAAATCGGCTGAGCAACTTGGGCTGGAGCAATCTTTCATCGCCTCGCGCAGCGCGCTCGAAGCGATCGCAGCTGATCCTTCTCGGGCAGCGGCGTTGCTGGTTCCGTGGCAACGCGAGTTGATCGGGATCGGCTAGAGACGCTTAAGGAATGACCAGCGTCTGACCGACGGTGAGGTCTTTTGGATCGCGAATATTCTTTTTGTTCGCTTCGAGGATGGCTTTCCAACGTTTCGGCGATTTATAAAACTTTCGGGAAATCGAAAAGAGCGTGTCGCCGGACTGCACAACATAGGTTTGGCCTGCTTTCTTGGCGTCGCTTCCTTCCGACTTCTCTAATGTCGTTCGTGATGCTGCCCGGGCTTCAAGTTCTTTGTGTAGCGTTAGATTTTCGTTGCGCAAGCGCGCCGCTTCGCCCCGAGTGATGACGGAATCGCCGGACAACGCGGTGAGCGCGGCGATTTCGTCGCGTTTGATGGAATTCCCGACGTCTTTTGTGTGCGCGCCGTTTGGACTTAGCGCGAGATAACGCTTGAAATGGTGCAGTGCGCTCACAGGATCGTTGAGCTTGTCATCGTAAAGAAGAGCCAGCTTGTAGTGAACCTCGGCACCGCGTGGGCTGTCATCGAGTGCGGCTTCATAGAGGTTTACCGCTCGCTCGAAGTCGCTCTGGGCCGACTTAGTCTCCGCATCCTGCATCAATTGAGTGTAACGGGAATTGCCTACCCGATCGCACCCAACTAACCCGCAAAGGAAAATTGAGAGGCAAAACCAGCTCAGATTCGCGCTTACGCGCCACCATGGAAACGAACGGGAGTGGGGAGGGTGAGAGTTGTCAGTGCAGCGCATTCTCGGCATTTTGCTTACTCGTGAATGTGCGTGCACTCCAATTCTTTTTGTCAGTGGCGACGGCGTTCTTTTTCTCCGCTACGCTGGTACGAGGCACGCTTTCAACCGGCACCACTTATTCGATTAGCTTTGTCGACATCGATGGCAATAAATTTTCCACGGCCGATGGACACGTCACCATCGTCGTATTGACGACACCTGCTGATCGTGAGCAGGCGCGCACCGTGGGCGACCGTGTTCCTGATTTTTGTCTCGGCAATCCAGCTTACAGAATGATCACGGTCGTTCATTTCACAGGAAGACACACGGCAATCGGGCGCCGAGTCGCGATTGCGTTCATCCGCCACAGGATGCATGAAGCGGCAAAACGGCTTCAGGCACGGTATGATGCGCAGAAAATATCCCGCGATGCCAAGAGCGACATATTCGTCGTAACCGATTTTGACGGGACAGCGGCTTCGCAGTTGGGCCAGCCCGCGGGAGCAATCGATTTTTGCGTGTTCATATTCGGACGAACTGGAGAATTGTTAGCGCAATGGCACAGCGTACCCAGCACTACCGAATTGGCTGCGGCGATGAAATAATCTCAGTATTTCGGCACGGTCGGATCGATGAATTCCGACCAGGCATCGATTCCGCCTTCGAGATTATATACGTTGCTGAAACCCCGTTGTTTCAGTAGTCGCACAGCCTGTGCGCTGCGGCGACCGCTGTGGCAATGGACGATGAACGTTTGCTCGCGGTCCAGCTCGTCTGCGCGCTCGGGGATTTCACCAAGCGGAATCAATTTCGCACCATCGATTCGTGCGATCTCGAATTCGAACGGTTCCCGCACATCAATCAATTCGAACGCGTCGCCCGCCTCCATCTTGCCTTTCAATTCCTGTACCGATATTCCAGGAACGACGTCGTCTCCCGCGCCGCAAAACTGGTCGTAATCAATCGGCGCAAAGATAGTTGGGTTTTCGCCGCAGACGGGACACTGCGGATCACGCCGCAGTTTTAGCTCTCGAAATTGCACCTTCAGCGCGTCGAAGTGTAGCAGGCGCCCAATCAGCGGTTCGCCTATGCCGACGATCAGCTTGATTGCCTCAATCGTTTGCAGCATTCCGATAATACCGGGCAAAACGCCTAGCACGCCCGCTTGCGCGCAGTTCGGGACAGACTCCGGCGGAGGTGGCTCCGGAAACAGACAACGATAACAAGGCCCCCCTAACTGCGGCGCGAACACAGTGGTTTGGCCTTCAAACCGAAACACAGAGCCGTAGATATTTGGTTTCTTCGCAAAAACACACACGTCATTGGACAAATAGCGCGTGGCGAAATTATCCGAGCCGTCCACGATCACGTCATAGTCAGCAACAATTTGCTCCGCGTTATCGCTGGACAATCGACACTCGTGCAACTCAACTTTGATGTCTGGGTTGATATCGAGCAGCCGCTCGCGCGCCGATTCGAGTTTGCTGCGGCCGATGTCCTTTGTTCCGTGAAGAATCTGGCGTTGCAGATTGGTGAGATCGACACGGTCGAAATCGGCAAGCCCAAGTCTTCCCACACCGGCTGCCGCTAGATACAGCGCAGCAGGGGAACCCAAACCACCGGCGCCGATGCACAAAACACGCGCCGCCTTAAGTCGTTTCTGTCCTTCCGCAGTTACTTCGGGCATTATGAGATGCCGCGAATAGCGTTGCAGTTCCTCTTTCGTTAGGCCGGTGTCGGAGACCCTTTCTGCGGCGATGACGCTTTTATGCATGGCTCGCCGTACGGTAGCACGGCTCTCAGCGCGAAGCATACCTCTACAAAGAGGGGTTGAACCCGTAGCGAGAACGCGAGGCCTACTATCCGCCGAGAATCACTATTCAGTTACATTGACCGGAGTTCCGACGGGAGCATTCTCGAAAAACCTTACCGCCATTTGTCCCGGCAAACGGATGCAACCGTGCGACGCGGCAAAGGGCGGGACGTATCCCTGATGCATTGCATAACCGCCTCTAAAGAACATCGCATAGGGCATTCGCGCGCCATCGAAATGAGTTCCTTTCGGACGACGGTCCTTTCGTGAGTCGATATTCGATCTAACGACATTTCCATTATCATCCACGTAATCCCCGAATATGCTCGAGACGTGGTCCGCACTTTTCGAAAGCACCGTGTAACGGCCCGGCGGAGTCGAAAAGCCAGGCTTACCGGTGGAGACAGTTGTTTCGCCGACTAAAGTTTTGCCTTTGTAAAAGTACGCTTTTTGCTCGCCGATGTGCACGACGATCCGCGGCTTTCCGGAAGCGCCTTCGTCGTCCCACCAGCCTGCGGGAACCGCGCGCGGATACAAGCCCGGCTGATACGGTGTTGGGTACTCTTCGCAACTGCAAATAATCAGTGTCGCGAGCAGTGTGCCGGCAATTCTCAGTACTCGGCAATTATTCACAAAGCGGCGGATACTATTCGATGGGAGGTTTCTCATGCAACCCTAAAGTCGGTTTTGATCGCCCCGGTGGCCGCCTCTGAATACGCCCGGTTTTAGCCGCAAAGATAGAGCCGTTAGGCCTGCCTACTCAGACTGAGTTTGACGCTTTGCACGAGCAGAAATACGCTCATGTCCATGACCAAAGTGCAATCGCCGATTAACATCGAGAAGTGGATTGAAGAAAACGCTGATAAATTTAAGCCGCCAGTAAGCAACCGGTATCTTTATGATGGACGGGATTTTTTTGTGATGGTCATCAAAGGGCCCAATGCCCGAAACGACTTTCATCTGGTTGATTCGGAAGAGTATTTCTATCAGCTCAAAGGCGACAT
>DATFXC010000020.1:0-6492 GCA_035258625.1 Candidatus Udaeobacter sp.
TGATCTGCTCTCGGTCTTTGATGAGCTGCGAGAAACGCGCGCGCTAGAAATCATCGCCAGTGCGGCAACACATGGCTTATTGGCAATTCTTCAGCAGCAATCGCCTCGCGCAGCACGCGCGCAGATTTTGATCGGACGCGATGTTTATGTCGAACTTTTCGGCGGAGAGCCAGATGGATTCTGGTTACCGGAGTGCGGTTATGCTCCCGGCCTGGAATCAATTCTACAAAAAGCGAATCTTCGCTGGTTCGTTGTCGACGCACACGGCTTGCTATTCGGAACACCGCGCCCGTGCCGATCCATTTACGGCCCGTGTTATACACCAGCGGGTCCAGCGGCTTTTGCACGCGATCCTCACGTCAGCCGCCAAGTCTGGAGTGCGCACGAAGGCTATCCTGGCCATCCAGCGTACCGGGAATTTTATCGCGACATCGGTTTCGATCTGCCCATGGAACATTTGGGATCGATCGCGCGCGGAACCAGAAAATTCGCCGGCGTAAAATATCATCGGATCACCGGACGCGGCGATGATAAACAGCTGTATGACCGAACGGCAGCCGAAAATGCGGCAGCGAAACATGCGATTCACTTTCTGGAACAACGCGGTGAGCAGATTCAGGAAATCGGAGAATTCGGTTTCGACCCGATCATTGTCGCTCCGTTCGATGCGGAGTTGTTTGGGCACTGGTGGTTCGAGGGACCAATTTTCCTGGAACAATTCATTCGCCAGGCCGCAAACGAACGAGATTTCCGGCTCACGACGCCGAGCGAATATTTGGCCGCGCATCCGACGCAGCAAATCGTTCAGCCCGGTGCTTCCACGTGGGGTGAGAACGGCCATCTCGCCGTCTGGCTCGATCCAAGTAACGCCTGGATTTATCCGCACCTGCACACGGCGGCGGAGCGCATGGCTCAACTCGCGTGGCAACAAGAGAACACAATTGTAGGGAAACCGCCTCGGTTGCCGGGCACAGAACTGGGAGGCGAAGCGCCCGCCCTACAACTCAGGGATCGCGTACTCAAACAACTCGCCCGCGAGCTTTTGCTGGCGCAAGCAAGTGACTTGGCATTTCTAATGAAAACCGGGACTGCGCGCGAATACGCGACTCGCCGCACGATCGATCACCTTGCTCGGTTCAACCGTCTGCACGATCAGTTTGTCACAAATAATCTCGATGAAGAATTTCTGCGCGACTGCGAATGGCGTGACAACATTTTTCCGAACGTGAACTGGCGCTATTATGCTTAAATCACGGATCGCGGATCGCAGGCTCCAGATTGTCACTTCGCTCTCTTACGTCGCTTTTGTCGCAATCGCCGCGGCACAAGAATCGCCCACTCCGATTTCTTCGCCGACGCCAGGCGAATCCTTTTCTCCGTCGAATTCGCAAGAACAGTCGATGGTCCCCTCGCCTACCCCAGAACAAATGCCTTCACCCTCGCCTGCGAGAAGCATCCGAATCAGTTTCGTTCCTCCGCCAATGGACGGCACGATCAGCCTTGGGATCTATGATCAGGCCGGCAAAATGGTGCGTGTCCTGCATCAGAATGCGCATTTGAACGACTTCGAAATCGGCGCTGATGCGCTCCTGACGCAATGGGATGGAAAGGATGATGGACACCAGGATTTGCCATCTGGTAGATATCACGCGCGCGGATACCTGGTCGGTCCACTAAAACGCGAAGATCTGGGCGTGACTTCGCCGCCATCAACGGAAATCGAAGCGAACGTGGCGAAAGTCCGATTGGTCCGCAATCCTTTGCAGAAGGATAAAAGGCCGGTTGTCGAACTCGGCGTTGGATTTAATAGCGACGGGAGTTATCTGACAACCCGCGAGGGTCTGCCGCTGTTCAAAGTCAATGAGACACCGAATGTGACGCGAGCAGGGATCTCAGCCAAAAGTGAGAACGCCGTCGATATCTGGCAGGATGACGGCACGAGCGTGCATCAATGTCGCATCTCGAATGTTGACCAGATGATGGCCTTCGATTGCGGCGAGTTTGAATTAAAGTGAACGGCAGCGGCGGTCGCTGACACCCGAAATAAAAGAACGGTGCTTGACACAAGCACCGCTACAACGCAAGCGATTGCTAATCACAAATGCCGTCTACGCCTGAATTCGAGCAGACCGTTGGCAAAATTGCCGGTTTTACCGGCACCGCGTTGCACACCGGTGAAAAGGTTACGCTCAGACTGCATCCGGCGCCGGTGGATCACGGAATTAAATTCAAACGCAAGGATTTGCAGGATGAGCCAACGATCGACGCGACGATCGAGAACCTGAAGACGGTCGAGCGCGCCACCACGATTGGCGAAGGCCCGGTGCGCGTGCACACCGTCGAGCATGTGCTCGCGGCGCTGTGGGCGATGGGCGTGGACAACGCGGTTGTGGAAATGGACGCAAACGAACCGCCAATCGGCGATGGCAGTGCCCAGGCGTATGTCGATCTCATCCGTAAGGCGGGTGTTGTCACGCAGGAAGAGCCTCGAAAATTCTTTGACGCACGAGACACGATGCACGTCGAATCGAAAACGGGCGCGCTGCTCGTTTTGCTGCCCGACGACAAGTTTCGCATCTCATGCACACAAGCCGGGCCGAACAATAAATTCACGCAGTTCTTATCCATGGAAGTTACGCCCGCAGCCTTCGAACGCGAGATCGCTCCAGCGCGGACATTTGTTTACTACGAAGACGTTAAGCCGCTGATGGACAAAAATCTCATCAAGGGCGGAAGCCTCGAAAACGCGATCGTTGTGCGCGGCGAAGCAGTGTTAAGCAAAGAACCGTTGCGGTTTGCCGATGAATTTGTGCGTCACAAAATTCTCGATATTATCGGCGACCTCGCTCTGGTTGGGCGGCGCATTCGCGGGCATGTGGTCGCGGTGAAACCGGGTCACGGGAGCAATGCGGATCTGGCTCGCTTAGTCACGCGCGAGCAAACGCGCAGAAGCGCCGTGGCCGTGTCCCGCGCTGTTCCAAGCGGCGACGGGGGACTCGATACCGATCAGGTGATGCAAATTTTGCCGCATCGTTTCCCGTTCCTGATGGTTGATCGGATCATCAGCTTCGACACGGAAACAAAATGTGTGGGCGTGAAAACCGTTACAATCAATGAGCCGTTTTTCCAGGGGCATTTCCCCGGTCACCCCGTGATGCCTGGCGTCATGCAGGTCGAAGCGATGGCACAGGTGGCCAGCATTCTGTTGTTTAAACTGGCAAAGACCACCAGCCGGATCGGCTATTTCATGAGCGCGGATGGGGTGAAATTTCGCAAGCCGGTTTTGCCGGGCGACACCATCTTCATCCACGCTGAGCTCACCAAATCGCGCGGCGAACGTCTGGCCAAAGCGAAATGCCATTGCGTCGTGAATGATGCAATCGTCTCCGAAGCCGAACTGATGTTCACGTTTCTGGACAAATGAGCGGAATGACGAAGGTCGAATGCCGAATGCCGAAGGAATGTCGAATCAGGAATGGCGAAATTCTTTCGCCGCACGCATTCGAGCTTGGAGTTTCGTTATTGGTTCGTCATTCGTCATTCGTCATTTGTCATTATGTCTGACGTGCAGATTCACCCGACAGCGATTGTCGATCCCGAAGCGGAAATCGGCGCCGGCACAACAGTCGGACCGTATTGCGTCATAGGACCGGACGTGCTGCTCGGCCCAGGGTGCTGGCTACAGCATCACGTCACCCTGTGCGGGCCGATGAAGGCTGGCGCGAAAAACAAGTTCTACGCCTACTGCTCAATCGGCCAGCAAACCCAGGATTTAAAATATCGCGGCGAACCAACCTATTTGGAAATTGGCGACCAGAATACGTTTCGTGAATTCGTCACGGCGCACCGCAGCACAACGCCTGAGGGCAAAACGCGGATCGGCAACCGTGGAAATTTTCTGGCATACAGTCATGTCGGCCACGATTGCACTGTGGGCGATCACGTCATTTTCTCGAACAACGGCACGTTGGGCGGGCACGTGCACGTGGGAGATCATGCGGTGATGGGCGGGCTCACCGCCGTGCATCAATTTTGCCGGATCGGCCGGTTCGCCATCACCGGCGGCTGCTCGAAAATTGTCCAGGACGTCCCGCCATTCATGATCGCCGATGGCAATCCGGCCGAGATTCGCGGGATTAATCTGATCGGCTTGGAACGCAAAAATTATCCACCCCAAAGCGTGAAGCTGATCAAGGAAGCCTTTCGCCTGATTTACCGTTCGAAATACAACACGCGCCAGGCTGTGGAAGCCATGCAGAAAGAATTGCCTCAAACGGAAGAGATCACCGAAATCATCCAATTCATTGAACAAAGCGAGCGCGGAATCATTCGGTAAGGTTGACCCGCGGATTGCGAGGATAATACTGATCGAAACCTAAACATCCTACCTGTGCGGCAACGCGGGCTTCCCGGTCTGCGTGTTTGTGAGCTGCCCGTTGACCACTGGTGACGGGCGAGTCCTACATTCAAGAGTTGAAACTTGATTGCTAAGAGTTTGAAATCTTCAGAGGAAGGGTCTCAACTCCCAATAATCAGCCATTAGCTTTCCGCCAAATGCCTGCGGTTCTCACCTTGTTACGAATAAAGAATCTCGCGCTGGTGGAAGAACTCGAGTGGCAGATGTGGCCGGGGTTTGTCGCGGTCACGGGAGAAACGGGCGCAGGGAAATCGATTATAATTGGTGCGCTGCAACTTTTGCTGGGTGAACGCGCGGACAAATCGCTGATTCGCACTGGTGCCGATCTTTGCACGGTCGAAGCAGTCTTTACCGGCACGGACGTGCGTAAGCTCAATCCGCAACTTGCGGAAGCGGGCATAGAGCCATGCGAAGACGATTTGATCCTCAAGCGGACTCTCTCCTCCACCGGGACCAACCGGCAGTTCATCAATGGGTCGCCGACGACACTGTCGGTTTTGAAAAATCTAGGGGACGAACTTGTCGATCTTCACGGACCGCACGATCACCAGTCTTTGCTCTCGACGGAGACGCAATTGAGTTTGCTTGATTCATTCGCGCGCGCTGAGGAACACGTTGAGGAATATCGAAAATATTACCGGCAGTTACAGAGCCTGCTCGACGAATATGCTGCGCTGAATACCGCTGAAACCGCCCGCGAACAGGAACTCGATCTGCTTCGGCATCAGGTCAACGAAATTAAAGCGGCGAATCTCATTCCAGGCGAAGAAGAAGAAATCGAGAAGCGTTACCAACTAGCGAGCAACAGCAAACGATTGATCGAGCTGGCCAGCGCGGTCGCCAATAAACTATCAGAAGCAGACGATTCAGTTCTCTCGCAGCTCGCGGAGACACAGCGGCTGTTGCGGGAATTGGAAAAGATCGACAGCTCGATTGCGCAATTTTCGTCGGCGCACGCCGCTGCTGTGGTCGAGCTTTCCGAAATTGCGCGGACTCTCTCGGCCTATGCCGAGAAACTCGATCTCGATCCGGAACAACTCGCTGCACTTGAGGAACGCGTTTCGCTGTTTGAAACCTTGAAACGCAAATACGGCGGTTCAATTGCCGACGTGATCGCGTTCGGCGAGCGCGTCGCGGAAAGAATGCAGAAGATTGAAGGACGGGATGCGGAACTGGAGCGTCTGGCAAAACAAATTGAGAATGTTCGCACGCAAATGAACCGCGCCGGCGAAGCGCTGCGCAAATCGCGCCTGAAGGCGGCGCCGAAACTTTCCGAGAACATTCGGCGGAATTTGCGCGATCTCGGGTTTCGTCAATCGGAATTCGAAGCAAAACTCAGCGCCCTGGATGAACCGCGCCCGACTGGATTCGATGCGGTGGAATTAATTTTCTCGCCGAATCCAGGTGAACCGCTCAAACCGCTGCGCGCGATCGCTTCGAGCGGCGAAATCTCGCGCCTGATGCTGGCTATCAAATCCGCGCTAGCTGCGCACGACTCGATCCCATTGCTCGTCTTCGATGAGATCGACAGGAACGTGGGCGGAGAAATTGCACACTCGGTCGGAGCAAAGATGCAAACGCTAGGACGCGATCATCAGGTCATTTGCATCACGCACCTGCCGCAAGTCGCCGCGACCGCTTCGTCACATTTTGTTGTTACAAAGGAGGTGGCGCATCGCCGCACATTTTCCAATCTGCATCAGGTCACCGGCAAAGCGCGCCAGGAGGAAATCGCCCGGATGCTTGGCGGCAAAAGCGACTCAGCGCTTAAGCTCGCAGCGAGCTTGCTTGGTAGGGGCGACTGACCTCAATCGCCCGCGGGCGGTTCGGTGAACCACCCCTAGCTGAAAATGCGATTACTTCATCACTGGACCGAGCGGCAGCATGACTTTGCCGTAGATTTCGTTGAGCACCTGTGCGAGGCCGGCGTAGATCGCGGAGAATCCGCAGAAAATTCCTTCGTAGCCGGTGAACTGTTTGAAACCAGGACCTGCGTTAACGAAATCGCCAATCGCGAGAAGAAAGAAAAGAATCGTTAGCGAACCGAAAACGACCTGCCCGGCAACATGCAACCG
>DATFXC010000021.1:0-6804 GCA_035258625.1 Candidatus Udaeobacter sp.
GGAAGCACGCCATGTTGGAAGTAGGTCGCGAAAAAATGAAAATAGGCAACGAACAGAATGGCGAGCCCCTTCGAAATATCTATCCAAAGCAGCCGTTTCACGGCATGGGCTTAACAGGAATGGCGTAGAGAGGTCAAGGCGCTGCCATTGCAGCGGTAACAGGCGCGTAACTCTTGTCGCGCAGCGATTACTGCGAATTGGTGTCATTGTAATATCATGAAAACAGCAACTGATCGTACAGCTAACCACTTTGCCAAGGCTGAGCGCCTTCCTCTAGATGACGAGTTTGGAGCACCACTCGTAGAAAAGAGCGCCCTGTTTTGTTTGATCATCGCTATTATTATCCTCGCGTTTTCAGCAGCATCAGTCATTGCGCGAGTCGATTCTCCAGAGGACAGCAGTTTGATCGCATCCAGTCCGAACATTAACGCCGGCCGGGCCGTAACGTTCAACAATCGCGCCTACTTTGTCGTAGACGACGGCGTTCATGGCGAGGAATTATGGTCTAGCGACGGCACCGACGGCGGGACATTTCTGCTGCGAGATATCAATCCGGGACCGCTGGGCAGCGGCGTACGTAATCTGACCGTCGCCGGAGCTCAGCTGTTCTTCAGTGCGAACGACGGGGCGCACGGGTTTGAGCTATGGCGAACGGACGGTACTCCCCAAGGCACTGTGCTTGTGAAAGACATCGCGCCGGGGGCCGATAGTTCAATGCCGGACTCTTTTGCTGTCATAAACAATGTTCTGCTCTTCGCCGCGACGCATCCAACCACAGGCCGCGAATTATGGAGAAGCGATGGCACTAGTGCGAACACAACGTTGATCGTCGATTTATTTCGTGGCAACGCGGGTTCCGAGCCGCTGGAGCTTACCGCTGTGGGGAACACGGTTTTTTTCAGCGCGGCGGTGCCACAATCTAGCGGCAAACATAGGAGCACCAACATCGGTCGCGAGCTTTGGAAAACCGACGGCACGGCCGCAGGGACTTCGCTCGTCAAAGACATCTGGCAGGGTTTCGGCAGTTCAGCGCCTAGCAAGTTTGTAGCGCTCGGTAACAGTGTTTTCTTCACCGCGAGCACGTCCGACTTGGGCACTGAACTGTGGCGAAGCGACGGTAGCAGTGCCGGGACTGTCCTCGTAAAGGACATTACTCCCGGATTCGCCGGCTCGTTATTCGGTCACATGCGGACGTACAACGGGCGCTTGTATTTCAATGTGAACGCACAGTTTTGGAAGAGCGATGGAACGGCGCAGGGCACTACGCCGGCGACGGATTTCGCGCCGGGGATCAGCGAGAGTAATTTTATTTCGGCCGACTTCGCTGTGCTCGGATCGCGCGCTGTCTTTACAGTAATGACGCCAAGCGCGCTTGAGCTTTGGGTAACTGACGGGACCGCTGTCGGCACTAAATTCCTGCGCTCACGCATCCCCAATGACCAGATCTTTATCGAGGTACCTCTCGTATCCCTCGCAACCGGCAATCTCGTCTTTTTTGACGCCTTCGATCCGACGACCGGCACCGAACTGTATGCCACCGACGGGACTCCGGTCGGCACGAGGCTCGTGCGCGACTTCTTTCCAAACCAAAGTGAGCCGTTTGTGACGCCGTTATTTCTCACGGGCGTCAATGGCGCTGCATTATTCTCGGCGGACGAGGGAATTAGCGGTCGCGAATTATGGATCAGCCGCGGCACGCCAGGCGATCCCCGCATTGTTCACGATTTTCTGACGGACTAGCTGCCGACGCGGCAGGCGGCTGCGAAGCTTTTTGGCAGAAAGGATCGTCGGCGTCACGAGTGAGGTTGACGACGCAAGACCTCGCCTGCTTACATCGGCAGCGTGAGTGCAGACACCGACGCGGAACGCGCGCTCGAACGCGAGCGCCTGCTTGTTGTTATCGCGACGATTGTCATAAACGTCGTCGTGGTTTCGCTGCTAATGTTTGCCCCATGGTCGGACTGGCGTACGGGTGCCGCTCTTAATGTTGTGGATAATTGTTTGCTCGTTGGATTTACAGTCGTTAGGCGTGACGCATTGCTCGCGCGATTTCTTCTATTCGGAGTTGTAGTCGGACTCACGGAGCTAGTCGCTGACGCGTGGCTGGTCGATTACACGCGCACGCTTAATTATTCCATCGGCGGCGGTCCGATGATCTGGCGCTCGCCGCTTTGGATGCCGCTGGCATGGGAAATTGTGGCGGTCCAATTCGGGTACGTTGGACTGCGTTTGTGGGAGCGTTTCGGCAAGATCGGCCTGCTAATGATCGGATTGCTCGGCGCCATCAACATTCCGTTCTACGAAGAAATGGCGCGTCGGATTCATTGGTGGCAATACAGCGGTTGCCGAATGATTTCATTTACTCCGTGGTACATCATTCTGGGCGAGTTCGGCATCGCGATCGTGTTGGCGTCACTTGCGCGAAAACTGCGGCGCGGTGCGTGGCGCATGGCGATTGTTGGCGGCATCGCTGGCGGACTGTCAATCTTTGCTTGCTACGCAGTTGCGTTCTTAATCACGGATCGGTTGATTAAATCGTGAACCGGATCATTTCGCTGTTGCCAGCCGCGACCGAGATCGCGGGTGCGCTTGGGTTGATGGACCAAGTGGTTGGCGTTTCGCATGAATGCGATTTTCCTGAAGAAACGAAGAACCGTCCGCGCGTGACGCATTGTCCCGTGCACAATACCGAGCTGACAAGTTATGAGGTGAATGAATGGGTGCGGCGGGCGTTGCGTGAGAGCGGCAACATCTACACGATCGATCAGCCGCTGTTGCGAAGACTGCGGCCTGATGTAATTCTGACCCAGAAGTTGTGTGACGTTTGTGCAGTCGGTTACGGGACTGTGGCGACGCTAGCGCAAACCTTGCCGGGTCCGCCTCGGGTGGTGAACCTCGAGCCAACTAGTCTGGCCGATATTTTCGACGACATCCAGCGCGTTGGGGAGACGTGTGACGTACCGGAGCGCGCTGAAAAATTGATCGCAAATTTATCGGAGCGCGTTGAGAACGTACGCCAACGCGCAGCAAGGATTCCGAGTCGGCGACATTGTTTTCTGATGGAATGGGTAGATCCGCCGTTTTGTTCCGGTCACTGGGGACCGGAGCTTATCGAGATCGCGGGTGGCTATGATCCGTTAGGCCGGAAAAATCATCCGTCGATACAAATCGATTGGCAGCAGGTGTTGGATGCGCGTCCAGAGACTATCGTACTCGCACTTTGCGGATACGACATTGATCGAGCGCGCCGCGATTACGAATCGCTGACGCGATTTCCTGGTTTTGATTCGATTCCCGCTGCAAATAGCGGCAAAGTGTATGTCGTAAATGCCAGTGCATACTTCGCGCGTCCCGGCCCTCGTATTGTGGAAAGTCTGGAAATTCTCGCGGGAATTTTGCACCCGAGCGAATTTCCCGAGTTCATTTCGCATGGATCTGACGACCCGCGCGTGGTGCGGATTGGCTGAGGCACCCAACAGGAGCAATCGGAGCAGGCAACATTGGCTGCGTTCCATCACGAGAATCTGCGTGAATCTGCGGAATCTTTGGATCAACTTCGGTGCATGCGAATCAGCGAAATGAATTGGATCATGGTGGAAGAATATCTCGAGCGCGACGATCGCGCGGTGTTGCCGCTGGGCTGCACGGAGCAGCACGCTTATCTTAGCTTGAGCACGGACAGCATTTTAGCCGAGCGACTTTCTGTTGAAGCCGCCGAACCGCTCGGCATTCCAGTATTTCCAGTGCTTGGGTACGGAATCACGCCGTACTTTCGCGCGTTTCCGGGAACGATCACGCTCCGTGTGGAAACCTACATCTCGGTCATGCGCGACATTCTCAATGCCACGGCGGAGCAGGGGTTCAAACGCATCCTGATTGTCAATGGCCATGGCGGCAATACGCCTGCGCAAGGCTTCATCGGCCAATGGATGGCAGATCATCCCGGAATGCAGATCAAATTTCACAATTGGTGGAATGCGCCGAAAGTTTGGGCGCAGGTGCAGGCGATCGATCCCGTCGCTTCGCACGCGTCGTGGATGGAAAATTTTCCGTGGACGCGCTTGGCGAAAATCAAGGTGCCCTCGCATCAGAAGCCGATGAGCGATCCGGAGAAACTTCGCCGACTCGATCCAAAATCAGTGCGGGAACATCTTAAGGACGGCAACTACGGCGGGCTGTACCAACGAGAGGACAGCGAAATGCTGAAGATCTGGCAGACAGGTGTGGAAGAAACGCGGGAGTTGCTGAGCGCAGACTGGGACTGAAAAGCGGCGCCAAGTCGCCGCACTCGAAAGCGCTTCGACCGAAATCCCGAGCTGCAATCTGCATTCATTCTGCTCGCGAAAGCTTCGCGGGCACGCGGGTATGCAGTTGGCCACTCGCAATTGGGTTCGCGACGCTATTCGGTTCTTGGAAGCTCGCGAGCTTTGCGTTGCTGCTTGTAAGCTTATCGTTGTCCGTGAGGTAATCGTAGATGGCCGAGAAATCCTGCGTGGCGTGTCCCGCCTTCATTGCAAGACGATATAATTCCTTAACAGCATTGGTAACAGGCATGGCAACGTCAGACTCGTATGCGCTCACGCATGCCAGGTGCAGATCTTTTTGCTGCCAGCGTAAAGGGAACTCGGGTTCGTAATTTCCGGCCTCGATTTTCTCTCGCTTCAAGGCGAGCAACGGTGCGACCGCAGGCGTAGCTAGCAATGATTCAAGCAACACTGCCCGCGAAATACCGAGGCCTTCGCCCAACGCCATCGCTTCGGCAAAAGCCGCCATGGCGTCCCCCAACAAAACATTGACTACCATTTTCATGGATGTCCCTGCGCCATGTCCGCCTGCATGAACAATTTTGTTTCCCATGCACAGCAGGAGGGAACGAATTCGTTCCAAATCGACCGGCTCAGCTCCTACCCAAAACGTGAGCTTCCCTTCGGCGGCTGGAACCGCAGACCCTGTTACGGGCGCGTCCACAAAGCGAACACGGCGGTGCACGGCTTCGTCGGTCATTCTTCTCGAGAATGACGGATTGACCGAACTGCAATCGACCCAGAGCGACTCCGGCCGGAGATGATCCAAAAAGCCGTTGCTACCCAGAGCTGTTTCCTCAACTGCAGTCGGATGAGCCAGCATTGTGAACAAGATATCAACTTGTTTGGTAACGGAGGCTGGGGAATCAGGTAGTGTTGCGCACGGGCCAACCAGGGGCTGCGCTTTCGCAGGCGTGCGGTCAAAACAACGCCAGCGCGTAACCGTGCTTTTCCAGGTTCGCCGCCATGCGGCTGCCCATGATACCTAGACCGATAAATCCGATTTGCATTTCGCTTTCCCTTTCTTCTGCTTCACGAGTGGATCGATAAGTTCGAGGACGTGAAGCAGCGTTAATCGCTTGGCATCTCGGTTCATGATTTTCTTCTCAGGCCGCGGTCACGAGTGCCGGTTGCGGTTCGTTGACGCCTTCAATTTCCGCGACGTCTTCACCAGTCAGATGAAGCTCAGCCGCGCCGACGTTCTGTTCGACTTGTTGGGGACTGCGCGCGCCGACGATAGCGGCGGTCACTGCCGAATTGCGCAGCACCCACGCGACGGCGACTTGGCCCGCAGGCCGGCCATGTTTTTGACCGACTCTTCGCAAGCGGTCAACGAGTGCGAGGTTCTTCGAAAGCTTGGGCTCAAGAAATTCCGGGTCGCGGCTGCGCCAATCACTGTCGGGCAGCTTTGCTATCCGCTCGCGAGTCATCGCGCCCGTTAGCAAACCCGATTGCATCGGCGAATAAACAATCACGCCGATTCGATGCGCTTCGCAATAAGGAAGAATGTCCGTTTCAATTTCGCGGCGGACCAAAGAATACGGAGGTTGCAACGAAGTGATCGGAGCAATCCTTCTCGCGCGGCGCATTTGGCCGGCATCAAAGTTCGAGACGCCAATCCAGCGGACCTTTCCTTCCTTTTGAAGCTGCGCCATTTCTGCCCACCCTTCTTGCAAGTCCTCAGTCGGCCAGTGGATTTGGTAAAGATCGATCCGATCGACTTGAGCCGGCGCAGACTGTTCTCGCATTCGCGACGAATGGAATCGGCTTTCAGATTCCGGTGAACGTACCTCTCATCGTCCCAGAGAAGGCCGCATTTCGTAAAGACGTAAGGCAGCGGTCCAGACCAGCTTTTGAGCGCAGCCGCCACAACCTCTTCGGAGTGGCCCGTCCCGTACACCGCTGCGGTGTCGATCCAGTTCACGCCCAGCTCCAGTGCCCGATGAATTGCAATGATGGATGCCTTGTCATCCTGCTCGCCCCAGCCGAACTCCCAACCGGAGCCGCCAATGGCCCAGGCACCAAAGCCAATCGGCGTAATGTTAAGATCTGAGTTACCCAGTCGCTTAGTTTTCATGTTTTGTTTTCCAAGAAGTTAGTGTGTTGATTATGACGGTGACGCGCAGAGCAGGAACGGCTGTCGCTTGAATTTGCGCAAGGACGTCGGCTGTCTCCATTTTTGGTTGTCTTCGTTAGGCTACCGCGAAAATTCCAGAGTCGATCGGATCCAGGTGCTTGCGGAAAGCGCGACGCAATTTCGCCAACGCGGCGACTTCCAACTGCCGAACACGTTCACGAGTCACGCCGACCATCTCGGCGACATGCTCAAGCGGCCTCGCCGGTGCCCCGTTTAGCCCGAATCGCTGAGCAATGATTGTGCTCTCACGGTGGTTCAGAGTTTTTAGGACTACATGGAGCTGGTCGGAAAAATCCTTATCGTCGAGCAATTGAAACGGCGTTTGTGCACGCTCGTCTGGAATGGTTTCGCCGAATTCGGTGA
>DATFXC010000022.1:0-17286 GCA_035258625.1 Candidatus Udaeobacter sp.
TTGTGATTTCCAAATTGCCCTTTGAACAGCGCGCCTGTTTTATCGCGGGCCAGGCGAAATCTGGCACTACGCTCTTGGTGGCGTTGCTTGACAGCCATCCCCAGTTGCTCGTGTTACCCGAGGAAACCGCTTATTTCCCGACTGTCCTGACCAAATACGCGCCGCGTGGCCGCCGGGCGCAGTTTGATTACCTCACCAAACAATCGCTCTCCAACGTGCTCTTCGGCGGCCCTTGCAAGTGGGGCAAGCGCAACTATGCGACCTTTCCCCGGGAGAAATTTTTTGAAGCGTTTGAGCGCGCGGCATTCGATCCAGCGAACACGGAGGAGGATCTGCTGGTTCTCATGGTCAAAGCGTACGCGGCCACCTTGGGCCGCTCGTTCGACACGATCGCGCGCTGGGTGGAAAAAACTCCGGCCAATCGTAATCACATCAGCTCGATTCTCACTCGGTTTCCACGCGCAAAAATTCTGGTTACGCTTCGCGATCCACGCGCCATCCTCGCGGCGCAAATCGCGCTGGAAAAAACGAGACAGACGGGAAGGTTCTCCACTTACTACGTCATAGCGCACTGGCGGGTCGCCGCAAAACTAGCTGGGCGCGTTCGCGACGCTGAAGTTCCCGGGTTCGTCGTCCAGTATGAACAGCTCGTTGGGGAACCGGCCAGGACCATGGAAGAAGTTTGCGCGTATCTCGAGATCGACTTCGATCCGGACACGGTGCTGACTCCAACGAAAGTCGGCCAATTCTGGGGGGGCAACTCCGCAGCGCGCATAAACTTTTCGGAAATCAGCACCGAACCGGTGACGCGCTGGGAACGCGAGCTTTCCGAAGATGAAATTGGTTGGATCGAATGGCATTGCCGCGACCTCATGCCGGAGTTTGGATATGAGCCGAGGCTAAGCCGGCGCGAATTGCGATATTTCGTGCAGCCAGTTCGGGGGGAGCGCCCGCGAGAATACGTGAAGTCACGGATCTACTCGATTCGCGACTCAATGAGGAACTTTGAATGATGAATGCCGAAGGAATGACAAAGCTCGAATTGTAGCGCATTTGACTCGTTCGCTCCCGCTCTGTCGCCTGGGATGGGCCGCCCGTCCATGTCGCTTGCGTCGCTGCGGCTCCATTCTGTGAAACTCCATTGTGCTGACACAGACGCGCTACACCTCCTCATTCGTAATTCCCGATGCTTCTGCTTGCAATCAGTGGACAGCTACGCCATAATCGGGCGAGATGTCGGGAATCTTCTTCGATCTTCCGAGCGTCCGGTTTCTACGACGATTCAGATTTGTTCAACCGATGCTGCAAACGTTGGCGGCGTCACTGTTTCGTTGCTTGAGTGTGCCGGCTTCCGCTTTGAGACAAGTCCATTCCCGGTATGACGAGGCGGAGTTTCCATCGGCGTCGCAGAGTGCTTGCAACAAGTTTGACTCGGCTCTTGATGAGTCGCGCGCCACGGACGGTGTCCCGAGCCTTTTCGGGGCGCTCTGCCCTTTTGACAATTGGAAAACAGGTAAGGATCAACATGAACTCTTATTCATCCGGAAGACGCTCACGCCGCCCGCGCGGTGGGGGCCGACGCAGAGCAAATCACGAACGCGTTTGGGGACAGCACGGGTCGGTGAAGACGCAAAAGAAGACATTCTGGCAACGGGTTGCCGAATTTTTCGGAAACGGTGGCGAAAGGAAGAAAGCGGCGACACAACCGCACAATGGCACGCAGCCTTCGCGACCTGCGCGCAAGCCTGAACAGGTTGAAGTCACTTCACCGCGCCTTTACGTCGGCAACTTATCCTTCGACGCGACCGAGAGCGATCTTTTCGAATTGTTCAACGGCGTCGGACACGTGCAAAACGCGGAGGTCGTAAGCTATCGCCACAACCAGCGCTCGAAGGGTTTTGCCTTTGTGCAAATGCAAACCATCGACGAAGCGAAACGCGCCGTGGAAGAATTGCACGACAAGGAGTTCCTGGGCCGCAGGCTCGTGGTAAGCGGCGCAAAATCGGACCAGCATCAGGCGCGCTGACGCGCTCAATCAAGGAGTGACGGCTTCCAGGCCGTCACTTCGAAATTTCGATGGCTGCCCAAGTCCATCGCTCCTTGAACGCAGCGCGCAGTGTGCCTACCTTTTGATTTCAAGATAGGCGCGGGCCTGGACGTGATTCGTCCCAGGCTGAAGTTGTTCGATGCGCATCTGCTTTAAGAACCAGCGGCCCTCGATTTTTTGGGCGGAGACGACCTCAAATCGTTTGACGAGCTGCGCATTCCAGTCGTAGCCCTCCATGCGCATCAGCGCACCGCTCACCTTGTCCACCCACAGCAACACGTTGGAGTACTGCGACTCGCGCGAGGCTGCGCGTAATTGCAGTTTCCAGCATTTTCGAGTGCGGACATTTTCCTCGCTTAACACACGCGCAGTGGGCCAATAGAGAAATTTGAATGCAAGATCTCCGTAGGTCACAATAGTGCCGCGAATCTGTTCCTGGAGCTTCGAAACGCCCACCTTTTCTGTTCCAGCGTCGGTCACAAGATCCAGGCGCGAACTGTTTTCGCCGAGGCGCAACTGCAGCGTCTCATCCGGGTTTGTGAATGAATAACGGATCAATGGCCCATTCTGAACCAGGCGAAACGGAATCCCCACCTCGTCCTGCCGAAGCTGCCCCTGTAGATCGATCTGCTGACGCGACTCGATCATGCGCACGGAATCGAGAATGTCCTTCGCCGACGGCGCCGGCTCGGCCGACATGCACACGGAGGCCAGCGTGAGACAAATGACGAACGCCGAATGACAAATGACGAAGGAATGACGAAATCCGAATGATAGCAGGCAGGCGTCTGATCGCATTTTCGTCATTAGAACATTCGCGCTTGTTTCGTCATTCGACATTCGTGCTTCGTCATTCTAGCGCGTTTGTTTATTAAACGCGCAGGGAGTAAAACTTAAAACCCATTGACCCGGTCGCATGGACCAATCTCTTTTTCATCTCATCAACCAACAATGGACGAGCCTGGCTCTCGACTTGTTCATGGCAGGATTGAGCGATTCCCAGATTTGGAGGCCGTTTCTTGTCGCCATTGGAATTTGCGCAGTGCTTTTCGGCGGATTCAAAGCGCGCGCGTTGGTAATCTGCCTACTCATCGCTTTGGCAATCGCGGGTCTGGTCACCACTGGATTAAAATCGGCCGTGGCCCGTCACCGGCCGAAACAGATGCAAACTGTGCGGATGGTGCAGTTGCAAAAAGCGCGTCCGAAGTTTCTTACCCTTTTTAAGAAGCCGGTCATTCGGTTTTCCGATTCCTCCGATCGCACCCGTTCGGGACCGTCCTTTCCCTCCGGCCACGTTGTAAACAACACCATCGCCGCTACGTTCCTTACACTATTTTACCGGCGGCGCGGCTGGCTCTACTGGTTTGTCGCCGCAGCGGTCGGTTATTCGCGGATTTACCTGGGTGCGCATTGGCCCAGCGACGTGGTGTCCACGCTTTTTCTCGGAATCGGTGAAGCACTGCTCTTGCTCGGTTTCTTTGAGTTAATCTGGAGAATGGCGGTCCATAAATTGGCGCCTGCGATTTACGAACGCCACCCGAGTTTGCTGGCTGATTTCAATAGCAGAGCGCGACCGCAGGACGCGCCGCAACGCGTTGCATGACTACCGCGCGCGGAGTTTGGCTCTTTGTCGCTGCGCTGACAGCGGTCCGATTATCGCTGGTGGCAACGACGGATCTCTCTTTCGATGAGGCGCATTACTGGATGTGGTCGGAGCGCCTGGCGCCGGCCTACTTCAGCAAAGGGCCGGGTATTGCTTTCGCTATGCGCTCCAGCACTGCCGTTTTTGGTGCGAACGAGTTCGGTGTCCGCTTCTTCAGTCCCTTGCTCGCAGCAGGGACAAGCCTGCTGCTCTTTTACTTCGCGCGGCGCTTGTTCGGCGCAACCGCTGGTCTGTGGGCCGTCATTGCCTTGAACGCCACGCCGATTTTCAATGTGGGCGCGGTTCTTATGACGATTGATGCGTTGTCGATTTTTTTCTGGATAGCGGCGATGTTTACGTTCTGGCTCGCTGTGGAAAATCCCGAACGCTTTCGGGGCTCGTGGTACTGGCCGATTACCGGCCTACTGATTGGGTTTGGCTTTCTTTGCAAGTACACGAATGCGTTTGAATTGGTTTCGGTCTTGGTTGTGCTGGCGCTGGTTCCGCGACTACGACGCGAATTCAAACGACCTGGTCTATACTTGCTGATCGGCATGTTCGTTCTTTGTACCATTCCGCCGATTCTCTGGAACGCTCAACACGCCTGGATCACGCTGGCGCATTTGCGCTCCCGCGGGAATCTCGAGCGCGGCTTCGGCTTTCATCCGGCCGAGGTGCTCTCGTTTCTGGCTCAGCACTTCATTGTGTATTCGCCGCTGCTGTTTTTGGCGTTGGCGTGGGGTGTCATTGCAAGCTGGCGCCGAATAAATCAGCAATTCAAAGTGTTGTTCCTAATGTGGTTTGGCTTGCCGGTGTTTGCTTTTTATCTGCTCCTGTCCGTCAACAAGAGTGCCGCACCGAATTGGGATGCGCTCGCCTTTTTTGGGTTTGGATTAGTCGCGACGTATTTCTGGTGGGAACGGCTTCAGGCGAGCGTTCTTTTACGTTTATGCGCCAGCATCGCCGTGCTTGTGGGGTTAATCATGAGTCTGGTCGCATTGGACACGGATTTGCTGCGCGTTGCAGGTTATCGACTACCGCGGAGCGATCCGAGTGATCGGATGCGCGGATGGAAAAGCGCGACCAGCGCGCTGGAAAAAATGCGCAACGATCTTGAAGCACAATTGGGTGAGAAGCTCTTTGTGATCGCCGATGCTCGCGACCGCGCTTCGGAAATTTCGTTTTACCTGCGCGACAAACGAGCGGAAGGCCCGGCGCATCCGCCCGTGTACATTCCGGAATCACAGGATTTGGTGAATCAGTTCTCGTTTTGGCCGCGCTACGATCAATTCGTCGAGCTTAAATCCGGAATGCAACGGCCGGAGGGCGAAGTTTACACGGAAGAGAACGGCATCAATCTGTTCGTCGGACGGGATGCGCTTTTCGTCAGGGCGGGAGAAAAGGAGCGTGTCCCTCACAATATCCAAGCGGCATTTCAGTCAACTGAGCCAGTGGGGACCATCGAAGTCTCGCGCCACGGGAAGGTCATACGTACCTGGCACGTGTTCCTATGTCGAAGTTATCGGACACTGCCGTTATGAATCGTCAGTTTTGGTCGCGTGATTCTAGCGTGCCCTTTCCCCAGCGCATCCCATTTGCGCTTACCAAGCACACCTCCACTGAGGACAGCCGTCGCCAGCATGGTTTGAGATACCTATGATGCAGACGAGTTCTCCAGCGGTTTCCATCATCGTTCCTTTGTACAACGAAGAGGAGAATGTTCCGATTCTGCAATCGGAGCTGAGCGCCGCGCTTCAAGGCATCGATCACGAAATCATTTTTGTCGATGACGGGTCAGCCGATCGCACGATCGAGCGAATCGGAGCCGCGCCGAATGTGCGATTGATGCGTTTCGAAAAAAATGCCGGGCAAAGCGCCGCGATCTACGCCGGACTGGAAGCGGCGCACGGGGCGACGTTGGTTTTGATTGATGGCGACTTGCAAAATGATCCCGCCGACATTCCAAGATTGCTAGATGAAATTTCACGCGGCGCCGATTTGGTGTGCGGCTATCGCGCGCAACGCAGAGATACAGTCGTGAAGCGGCTCACCAGCCGGATTGCGAACGCGGTTCGCAGCCGTTACACAAAAGACGGCGTGCGCGACACTGGCTGCACTCTCAAAGCGATGCGGCGCGAATCCCTCAGCGCACTTGTTCCGTTCAAAGGAATGCATCGTTTCATTCCCGCGCTGGTGAAAGGCGCAGGCTACCGGCTGGTGGAAATTCCGGTTAATCATCGTCCGCGCCGTTTTGGTCAGACAAAATACGGCCTGGGTAATCGCGCTGTACGCGCCACGATCGACATGTTTGGTGTGCGCTGGCTGCTGTCTAGGCGATTGAATTACAAGATTCGGGATTAAAACGGCTGGATGTGACGTCTGGCAAAACACGCTTGTCAAGCCAAGCGCTGCCGCTAAGCTTGGCCTCCCGCACGGAGAAGCATCCGTATGTCCCTGGCCAATTTACTCTCTGCCGAACAAATCATCCCGGAGATGAAAGCTACGGAACGTTGGTCGGCTATTGTTGAACTGATCGATTTGCTTGTCAGCCTCGGCAAAATTAAGTCCGCGGATCGCGATCCCATTCTGGCCGCGCTAAGGCAACGGGAAGAGACCATGAGCACGGGCATCGGATTCGGAATTGCCATACCGCATTGTTCATCCGATCGGCTGGATGAAGTGGTGGCGGCGTTCGGAAGGTCCACCAGAGGGATCGAGTTCGACGCGCTGGATAATGCGCCCGTCAAGTTCGTCGTGCTCTTTATCGTCCCGAAAAATCAATTTCAAACGCACCTGCGGACGCTGGCCTCGATAGCGAAATTTCTCAATGACCGCTCTGTGCGGGAGAGTCTCTCCAGCGCGAAATCCGCCGACGAGATTTTGGCGATCTTTCGCGAGCGTTCGTAGGGAAGTGGCGCAGGCAATCCTGCCTGCGACATTGAAACTTCCCGAGCAGACATGATTGTGTGCTTCACTTGATGGACACTTTCCAATCACTGCTCGCGAAAAAGCTTTCCGACGCTTTGGCGCGCGCCGGCTTGCCCGACGCCGGCGAATTGACGCAGGCGACCGATCCGCGCTTTGGCGATTACCAGACCAACGCTGCTCTGGTGCTTGGGAAGCAGCGCGGCGAAAATCCCCGCGCGCTGGCAAAAAAGATCGTACCGCATTTGGACGTTGATGATGTCTCCGAACCGCCTGCTGTAGCGGGCGCTGGGTTCATCAACTTCAAATTGCGTCCTGCCGCGATAGAAAAACAGGCGCTCGACGTCTTGCGAAATGGGCGACTTGGCGTTCCCGAAACAGAATCACCTCAACGCATCGTGATTGATTTCGGATCGCCCAACGTAGCGAAGCCGATGCATGTCGGGCATATCCGTAGCACCGTGCTCGGCGACGCACTGGCACGCGTTGCTGTATTTCTTGGGCACGAAGTGATTCGCGACAATCACATCGGCGACTGGGGAACACAGTTCGGGATGGTGATTTGGGGTTGGAAAAACCTCTTGGATCGAAAGGCGCTGCAGCGCGATCCGCTCGCTGAGATCGTACGCATTTACAAGCAAACAAATGAAGGAGCAAGCAGGGACCCGGAAGTTCGTGAAGCCGGCCGTCAGGAACTTGTGAAATTACAGGCCGGTGACAAGGAAAACACCGACATTTGGAACGAATGCGTCGCGTTTTCGATGCAGGATTTCGAGCGCGTTTACAAACTGCTCGATGTCCATTACGACCTGCAGTGCGGCGAAAGTTTTTATCACGACTGGTTGCCCGGCGTGGTAGATCGCCTGCTCAAAGCGGGTGTAGCTGAGATCAGCGAAGGTGCCGTAGTCGTGTTCTTCCGCGACGATCCGGAATTAACTGATAAACCTCTGATCATTCGCAAGCGGGACGGCGGCTTCAATTACGCAACGACCGATCTTGCTACGATCGATTATCGGGTAAACGACTTGAAAGCCGACGCAATTTGGTACGTCGTCGGCGCGCCGCAGACATTGCATTTCAAACAGATCTTCGCGGTCACCCGGCGAGAAGGTTACAGCACCGATCTGCGCCACATCGTTTTTGGAAGTGTACTTGGGGAAGATCGCAAACTGATGAAGACGCGCTCGGGTGAGAATGTTCCTCTGCGCGAGCTGCTCGAAGAAGCGTGCAGACGCGCCCGAAAAATTATCGACGAAAAAAATCCAGACCTGGGAGAGGAAGAAAAAAACGACATCGCCGAGAAGATTGGCATCGGTGCCGTGAAATACGCCGATCTCTCGCAGTACCGGACCACGGATTACATTTTTTCGTGGGACAAGATGCTTTTGCTGCACGGGAACACCGCGCCGTATTTGCAAAACGCGTACGTCCGGATTCGCTCGATTTTCCGCAAAGCAGGCGAACTTGACGGCTTTAAGCTCTCAAGTTTGCCAAGCTTCAAGCTGAGCGAACTGGCCGAACGCAATCTCGCAAAACGTTTGTGTCAGTTTGCGGAGATCGTGCCGCAGGTGTTGACTGGTTTTCGTCCAAACATCCTTGCAAACTATCTGTTCGAGCTAGCGAACAGCTTCCATGCCTTTTACGAAAGCTGCCCTGTCTTGAAATCAGATGAACCGGCTCGCAGCTCGCGTCTGGCATTGTCCGATCTTACTGCGCGAGTGTTGCAGCGCGGGTTGGATCTTCTTGGGATCAAAGTGCCCGAACGGATGTAAGAGAACGTCGAACGCCGAACGCCCAAATCTTGTTTTCAATTTCGACGTTGGACGTTGGGCGTTGAGCGTTGGACGTTTGCTTCCTGCTGTGAAAAAAGAGCGCCCACGCATCCCGACCTGCACCTACCGGTTGCAATTCAATCAGTGGTTTACCTTTGCGCAGGCGTGCGAGATCGTGCCGTATCTCCACGCGCTCGGAGTCAGCGACGTTTATGCGTCGCCCTATTTTCAGGCAAGCCCCGAGAGCCTACACGGCTACGACATCACTGATCATAACAAGCTGAATACGGCAATTGGTTCGCGGGCAGATTATGACGCGTGGGTCGCGCAACTGCAGGCGCACCGAATGGGCCAGGTGCTGGATTTTGTTCCGAACCACGTCGGGATTGCCGATGCACGGAACGAATGGTGGATGGACGTGCTGGAAAACGGACCCAGCTCAAGGTACGCGCCGTATTTCGACATTGACTGGGAACCGCTGATATCGCATCTGCGCGACAAGGTTTTGTTGCCAATTCTTAGCGATCAATATGGACGCGTGCTGGAACGCGGCGAATTGCACGTGCGCTTTGAGGAAGGAACGTTTTACCTGCTACATGGCGAGCGCAGGTTGCCAATCGCGCCCGGCACTTATCGCTACATTCTGGAAATCGCGTTGCAAAATCTCGCGGAATACAGAGACGAAGATTTCTATGCGGAAGTGCAAAGCATTTTGACTGCGCTCGAATATTTGCCAAAGCGCACCGAAACCGATCCGAAGCGGATTGCAGAACGCGAACGCGAAAAGGAAATCATTAAGCGGCGACTGGAGCGTCGCTGCGCCGAAGCTCCGGAAGTGCAACAGGCAATCGAAAAAGCTCTGCTACAGATTAACGGGAAGCGCGGTGACACGCGCAGCTTCGACAAGCTGGATGAACTGCTGAACGCCCAGTCATACCGTCTGGCGTTTTGGCGGGTCGCAGCCGAGGAAATCAATTACCGCCGCTTTTTTGACGTAAACGATATGGCCGCGATCCGCGTGGAGTTGCCAAAAGTCTTCGACGCCGTTCACCGCCTGGTTCTTGAGCTGGTGAGCACAGGTGCGGTCACCGGACTTCGCATCGATCATCCTGACGGTCTGTATTTACCGCGCGAATATTTCGTCAAACTTCAGCAGCGTTCCGCGAAAGCGCTCGGGACCACGTTGCCTCGCGACGGGCGGGCGATCTACATGGTAGCGGAAAAGATTCTCACCGGCTCTGAATCGTTGCGCAAAGAATGGCCGGTACACGGAACGACCGGTTACGATTTTGCTAATCACGTGACCCAGTTGCTCGTAGATTCTTCTGCTGAGACGGCAATCGCAAAAACGTTTCATCGCTTCATCGGTCATTCGATTCCTTTCGGGCATGTGCTCTACGCGAAAAAGCTTCTGGTGATGAAGCTTGCTCTGGCCAACGACGTCGATGTTCTGGGCAACATGCTCGATCGTCTATCGGAACAAGACCGACTATACCGTGATTTTACGCTTGAGGCGCTCTCGCGCGCGGTGCGCGAGGCGATTGCTTGCTTTCCCGTTTATCGAACGTACGTCGAGCCCGATCAGCCAGTAAGCCAGGAAGATGAACAAATCGTCGAGCGCGCGATCGCTGCAGCCAAACGCCGTAACCCCGCGATGGAGGAATCGATCTTCAATTTTTTGCGCGACGTGCTGCTGTTTCATTCGCCCCAAAATCTCGATGCTTCCGGACGTGCGGCCTATACGCACTTCATTTTGAAATTCCAGCAGGCCACAGCGCCGGTCATGGCAAAAGGACTCGAAGATACGATGTTTTACATCTATAACCGGCTGCCCGCATTAAACGAAGTCGGTGGCGAGCCGCCGCAGTTTGGAGACGGCGTCGAGGTGTTTCACGGGCGGAACCTTGATCGGCAGCGCGATTGGCCCGCGACCTTGCTCGCTACTTCAACGCACGACACAAAACGCAGCGAAGATGTCCGTGCCCGAATGGTCGCGATCTCCGAAATCCCGGAGCTTTGGCGCCGTTCGTTGCAGCGTTGGCATACCGCGAATCACCGTTGGAAACGGATAGTGAATGATTTGGAAGCACCGGATGCGAACGAGGAATATCTGCTCTATCAAACCCTTCTGGGTACCTGGCCAATGCAGGCGAATGGTGAGCCGGAGCCTATGCCGGCCCCGGATTACATCGAGCGGATCCAGGCTTACATGGCAAAGGCGCTCAAGGAAGCAAAGATCAACACAAGCTGGATCCAACCGAACGAAGAGTGGGACGCAGCGATGCACGATTTCGTCGCGAGAATTTTGGATTCATCTCCGCGAAATAAGTTCCCGCCGATTTTCCTTCCTGCGGCGAAAGAGATTATTCGGCTCGGGGCGATCAATTCGCTGACGCAAACCTTGCTGAAGCTGACATCGCCCGGTGTGCCGGACATTTACCAGGGGAACGAGATCTGGGACTACAGCCTCGTCGATCCCGATAACCGGCGTCCGGTCGACTACGACCTGCGCCGCAAAATGCTGAAATCACTCTCGAGCGCGACCGCCGGAGAACTGATACAGACGTGGCCGGACGGCCGGATCAAGATGTTTCTCACCCAACGTGTGCTGCGATTTCGTCGCGAACACGCGGATCTATTTGAGCGCGGCGAATATTTGCCTCTTCAAGCGAGCGGAACATTTGCGGAATGCTGCGTCAGTTTCGCTAGGAGATTGGATGACAAATGGGTCGTCCTCATCGTGCCGCGGCTCTCTTCACGCGTCGGCTTTCCGCCGGTTGGGGAATTGTGGAAAGATACCGCGATTGAATTTCTTGAAACGCTTTCTCTCGAAAACGCTCACGATCTCTTCACCTGTCGCCTTTTTCCTATCCAGGACCGACAGCTAAAGCTGGCCGACGCATTGTTGACCCTGCCGTTTGCAGTGATGACGAATCTTGGCTAACGCGTCTGACACAGACGCCCTATAGTATTCGTTTCCCATGTCTTCCAGGGGCGTTTGTGTCAAACGCCAATCGTTACTCGCAACTGCGTAAAAAGCTCCATGATCCACTCAACGAAGTTGCCGAGATTCGTCAATAAATCCGCGCCGAAGCTTGCGAATGTGATTTGTGGTGAGGCGAGAATTAGCATCACACTGAGCAGCAGCAAATTCATCAGATAGATCATCACGAGCGAAAAGAATGTACCCTGGTCGGTTAGGTCGGTCTGATTCTTCGGGATCATCGAGCAGGTGAACGTGAAATGGAACGCCCAGGTCGCGCCGATCACCGCGTAAAGCAGCCGCCCATACGGCTGCACGTTCAAAAAGAGGCTGAGCGCGCCGTAAATGACGATGGCCAGAATGCTGTAGATTGGGAAGAAATATGGTGCCAGCGCGATCCAGAAGTTGGCCTTTGTGGTCACGACATGTCCGCCGCCAGGACCAACGCGGAACTTGCTCACGCGACCACCCATCAACCACACCCAGAGCGCGTGCGTAAGCTCGTGCCCGAACACGTAAATCAGAATTGGACGCGGCAGACCGAAGAAAGCGATCAACCAGAGCACCGCGCCTAAGGAGAAGAACCAGAACTCTTCGCCCGCCCACAGCCGTTGTGTAACAGTGGCGCGCGCAAACACGGTAAAAAATGTCTGGGTAAGAACGCCGCAAATTGGTAGCAAAAAAATACCGAAAACAAATTTCAGCCACTTTGTGGGCACGGTGAGCGGCTCGGATGCCACGATGAAACTTCTCGATGTTGTGCGCGCAACGCTGCGGACAACTTTCCGGCCGCGCTTCGAATTGCGCGTACCGCGATTCTTTTTCGATCTGCGCTTCGTTGCAGCCAAAGTTGACGCAGATTACGCAGATTTGTGCAGGCGAAAGCAAGACAGAACCGCGGATTCCGCGCATCTCGCGGATGATTGTAGAGCAGGCGCTTGGCCTGCCAGCGAGGGCAACCGCAGCGGTCGTCCTACAACGAACAGGACACCGCGGTCACGCGCGTCCCATGTAGGCGCCGGTGCGGGTATCGATCTTGATCATTTCGCCTTGCTTGATGAAAAGCGGGACGTTGATGGTCCTCCCGGTCTCGAGCTTTGCCGGCTTGGTGACGTTACTGGCCGTGTCGCCGCGCACGCCTTCCGCTGATTCAACCACCTTCAGACTTACAGACGCGGGGAGTTCGACCTGCACGGGTTTGCCCTCCGCATAAAGGACCTGCATGGATAGATTTTCTACCAGGTAATCTTTGGCGTCACCGATGAGGTTTTCGCCCAACGTGATGGTGTCGTACGTCTCCGGGTCCATGAAATGATAGCCGTTGCGGTCCTTGTACGAGAATTCAAGCTGCTTTCGCTCGATATCGACCAGCTCAACCTTGTCAGTGGAACCGAAGCGGACATCGGCGCTCTTGCCGGTGTTGATGTAGCGGATGATCGCCTGGACGAACGCTCGCAAATTGCCTGGCGTGCGATGATGCACCTCAAGCACAATGGCGGGATTGCCATTGTATTTAATGGCCATCCCTCTGCGCAGATCGTTGGCGGCGGGCATGGATGACGACGTGATTAGTTACAACAGATACATGGTTACAAGGTTGAAGCGTTAACGCTCCAGCCGGGAGAGCGCGGAGTTTACACGCGCTTCGGCAATTTGCAATTGTAGGCGCAGGCGCACCTGTCCGCCGTAGCCTTGGCGAAGGTGCGTCGCCTGTCGCACTTGGGCAACCGATGCAGTCGCCCTACAACAATTTTAACCGCGTCAAATCCTGTGAATCGACAATCCCCACTGGCACATTATCGTCATCGATCACGACCAGATCGTCGATGCGATGACGTTCCAGTAAGTTTAGAACTTCCACCGCCAGTTTTTCCTTGTGCACGGTGACTGGATTTAACGTCATCAGGTCTGCGACGAGTCGTTCGCCAATCCTCGGGTCAGACTGAAAATGCCGCACGAAATCTCCGTGGGTGAAAATGCCGAGGAGTTGGTTGTCTTCACCGGTCACCACGGCAGCGCCCGCGCGCACGCTGGTCATCGCCCTGAGCACATCACGTATTGGTGTGTCAGTGGCGACAATCGCCATTGCTTCGCGCGGCCGCATGATTTGATAAACGCGTATCAACATGCTGCGGCCGATCATGCCGCCGGGATGAAATTTTGCGAAATCTTCTTTGTTAAACCCGCGCGCCTCCAAGAGCACCATCGCCAGCGCGTCGCCCAGCGCCAGCATCACTGTCGTGCTTGACGTCGGCGCCAGGTTTAGCGGACAAGCTTCCTGTTCCACGTTTACGTCGAGACAGACATGCGCGTTCCTGGCTAGAGTTGATTTCAGATCGCCGCACATTGCGATGATTCTCACTTGAAAGCGGGCGATTGCCGGCAGAATCCGGAGCAATTCTTCCGTCTCGCCGCTCGCGCTTAAAGCGAGCACTACGTCGCCGTCGGCGATCATGCCCAGATCGCCGTGGAGAGCGTTGGACGAATCCAGCACCACCGCCGGCGAACCGGTGCTGGTGAGCGTGGCGGCGATCTTGGCACCAATGTGCCCGGATTTGCCCACTCCCACTACAACCACTTTCCCGCGTGCGTCCGCCGTTTGTTTGATCAACCCGACTGCGCGGGAGAAATTTTCATCGAGCCGCGACCGGAGCCGCTGCAGTTCGAAAATTTCTATGTCCAGGACGCGTGCGGCCTTTTCAAGTGAATCCATCAAAAGATATATTGCGGGCAGGCGTGGTTGCGGGCAACATTTGCACGCCTCGAACGAAAGGGAAACATGAAGACATTGATGATTGCAATCCTAGCCGTGCTGGGGACGACTGCTTCCGCGCAAGAATTCAGAGCACCGATTGGTCCGCAAAAACCGGTGCGCGCGATGCCCACGCCACCGCCTGTTTCCGCGCGTCCAAAGGTTGAGGGCGTGCTTCCAAAAGCATTTGGGCCCGGTCGCAACCCATTCCAGATGCTCAATCCGTGGGCGCCGGCCCGCTACGGGATCTGGGTGGAGAATACGTCGTTCGATCCCGACCATCCCGGAAAATGGAACGGCATTAAGCTGTTCGAGATCATCTTTTGATTTTCTGTGAGGCGCTCGCCCCGGCGAACGCCTGGCAATTGCATCGGTGCTCACCGTAGCGAGCACCGCAACAGCGCCGGGCTTATTTTCTACGGATCAAAACCCGATGTGCTTTGGAGGCTAGCGAAAAATTTTGCCAATTGCGGGGGCACCGCCTCGAATGAGAGCCGTTCTTGTGCGGGTTTTTGCGATTCGGCGACAACTGCCTGGCGTAACTCAGGATCCTTCAATAGATCTAGCGCTATCGAAGCGATTTCGCTGATCGTCCTGCCGTCGCCGCAAGTTTTAGAAAACGCGATTCGCTCGATTGTGCCATCGCCTCCGACGCAGGGGATTCGGCAGAGCAGCGCGTCGCCCGCGACCTGTCCAGGCACATGACTGCGGTCGAGTTGCAACACGATCTTATGCCGCGCGAGATCCCGCAGATAATCCGGGTAAGCCTTCCATTTCTCGATTAGCCGGAGTTTTCCTTTGGGAAAATTGAGCTCGCCTAACAATCGCCGTCCTTTGTAGCCATCGAGGTTAACGACGGTGACAGGTTCGCCTGTCGCTTCGGATAACTGCCGCGCCACCAACAGCGCTGCGAAATGATTCCGCGATGGAACGTCCCATTCGCGTGTGCCGATGAAAATGCCGGACTGCTCGTGGCGCGGCACAGAAAAATCCCATCGTTGATCCGCGATCGGGTAGGGGGTCGGGATAAACGTCACCGTCGCGGGACGGTGTTTGGAGCGGACGCGCTGATAAATCTCCGCGGCTTCCGGAGTCGTGGCGATGCAGCCGTCAGCATCCACCGCAATTTTCATGAAGCGGGATAATTTCGCCGGGTCGCGCAACTGTTGTGCGACCTGGTGCAGCCCCGTTTCCTTCAATGAGACAGCGATCGTGTGGCCTTCTTGTTTTAAATCAGTTAATGCGCGCTCTGACGCGCGAAAATCGCTGCGCAAAAGCAGAAGCACAGGTGTCTTTTCGCCGAGGGCACGGCGCACATCATGATGGAACGCTCCGAATGTGCATGCAGCAAAAGCATGGAAATTGATCGGCGGATGAGGGCCTTCGCCGGGTCCAGGCAAACTATGAAATTGCTGTTCCGGATCGCGTCCTCCGGGATTCAGAACGGTCAGGTGAAAAATCCCTGGGTCGCGAGACGTCATGATTATTGTCCGTGCCGAGAGTCAGGGACGGACACAAATGACGAAGCACGAATGACCAACGACGAAAGAAGCACGAAGCACGAATGATGAAGAAGCGTTTTCAACAGCCTGGTCATCCGGAAATTCGTTATTCCTTCGTCCTTCGTCATTCGGCTTTCGTCATTTTCCGTCGCGAGACTGAGCTGCAACGAGCTGCAGTTAGTCGTTCGTATCACCCGGCGGCTGCGCTGCGGATCTCAATAGTGTGCGCTCAGTGTCTTCTTGATCGAGCGGTTTCACCGGTATCGCACGCCGAATTTCGGCGGGCTGCCGTTCCAGTGGTTGGACCGGGATCGCTTTTCGAATCGTTTCGACTGGAACCGCCTTCCGAATGTCCGGAGCGGATTGTGTCGTTTGGGAAGTCGGAGAATTCACGCTTGTGGTCTTGCTCGCCGCGTTCACCCCATTCGTGCCGGCTCCGCTGTCGGTCTTCTGATTGTCGGCTGTTTCCGTTGGCGCATGCGGTGTTGCATCCGGTATGACCGTCGGCTTGATCGAATTATACGGGTCGTTGTCAGCCATGAGCGTGGGACTTTTTATGGCGACCGGCATGACTTCATTCAGGTTCACAGCCAGCTCAGCGCGCGGCAAATCGCTGGAGCCAAATTCGCGAGCGAGGCGGGCGCGCGGTTCACCGTGGATGTTGCAAAGCTCGGTCGGCGCTTGAGCCTGTGTCGCAATCTCCATGTAAGTCGTGCGCCGTTGGACTGTGTCGCCGTTTGCTGCTTTCACTGCGTCGTAACATTTGTCCGTGGCCAGTTGCCCAGATCGCGAACAAATCTCGATCTCCTTCAGAGTGGACGGCTGTTTGATCTCTTGCGGCGGATAACTCTGGGCGGCGGCATTCATGATGTCGACCCAGATCGGCAGCGCCAGCTCGCCTCCGAAAGCGCCGCGGTAGATTTTCTGCGGCTTATCGAAACCAGCCCACACTGCGCAGGTGAAATTAGAATCGTATCCCGCAAAGAGCGCATCGGTGAAGTCGTAGGCTGTCCCGGTCTTGCCGGCGGCGGTAAATTTTTTCAGCCCAAATTGGGTGTAAGCGGCTTTCCCTGTTCCCGATTGAAGCGCATCCACGAGACAGGAATGCACTTCGTACGCGGTTTCAGGTTTCATCACAATTTTGCGGATGCTTTGCTGCTTTCCGTCCCACACGAGTGTTCCGTCTTTTTCCTCGATCCGCTCCAGGATGTGCGGTGTGCTTGCTCGCCAGCCGCCGTTCGGAAAAATCGTGTACCCCATACCGAGTTCGGCCAGAGTGACCTCGCTGCTTCCGAGAAACGTCGCCGGATACGGGCGCAGCGGAGAATGAATGCCGGCCAAAGAGCAAAGCTGCAAGACTGCATCGAGGCCGGCATCCATTCCGATGCGGACGGTTGCGCCATTTTTTGATTTGGCCAATGCCTGCCTGGCGGTCATTCGACCTTCGTAGAGGTTCTCGGCACTTTCTGGTCCCCACTCGCCGAGAATCCCCGTGGTGCCCCCAATCATTACCGCGCGATTATCCAGCGGCGAATCTTCGACCACCGAACCCGGATACATTCCTCGTTCGAAAGCCGCTGCGTAAACAAACGGCAACATTGCCGTGCCCGCGGGCCGGCGGGCCTGCAACGCTCGATTAAACTGGTTGTGCTCGAAATCGCGT
>DATFXC010000023.1:0-6481 GCA_035258625.1 Candidatus Udaeobacter sp.
TTGCTGCCGTCGCCGACATGGTCGCGCACAAGATCACTGCGATCAGTAATCCGACAATTCCGTGCGGCATCTGTTGAAGAATAAAAGTAATGAACACGTAATCCGATTCCTTGCTCTTTGGATCCACGCCCGCTTGCGCCACAACTGCCTTGGTTCGATCGCGCAAGTCGCGCGTCTGGGCGTCGAGTTCGCGCAGCTTGTGCATCGCCACTCCGCGCTCGTCCGATGACACATTGGAAAGAGCGCGAACCAGAGCGCGCTTTTGCGTGAACACCTCATCGAACTGCGTCTGTAACGCAGCTAATTGCGGTGCATAGCCGTTCTCCAGCGCGCGCTCGTACGCAGGTTGATTGAAATAAACGGGCGGCTTTTCGAATTGGTAAAACATGAAAACAATCGCCCCGAGCAGCAGAATGAAGAATTGCATCGGCACTTTGACTGCGGCATTGAAGAGCAATCCAAGACGGCTCTCTTTGAGCGAGCCGCCGGCGAGATACCGTTGTACCTGCGATTGGTCCGCTCCGAAGTACGAAAGTGCGAGAAAAAAGCCACCGATCAGGCCCGACCAGAATGTGTAGCGCTTGTGCGGGTCGAACGAGAAATTGACGGCCTCCAGTTTCCCCATTTTGCCCGCGACCGATAGCGCGCTTTCAAACGACAGATCAGGCGAGAGCCGGTAAACCGCGACGGCAAATGCAATCGCCATGCCGACTAAAATCACGATCATTTGATAGCGTTGGGTGATGCTAACAATCTTGGTCCCGCCCGCGACTGTGTAGATAATGACCAGACCGCCCGCGAGCCAGATGGTCAGGTTCAGGCGCCACCCGACCATAGCGGAGAGAACAATGGCCGGCGCGTAGATCGTGATTCCAGCAGCAATGCCTCGTTGCACGAGAAAAAGGAATGCGCCGAGAAGTTGCGTCTTCCGATCGAATCGCTCACCGAGGTATTGATAGGCTGTGTAAACTTTCAGCCGCTGATAGATCGGTACGAACACGGCGCACACAACGATAAGCGCGAGCGGCTGCCCGAAATAATTCTGGATGAACCCTATGCCGCTCTCATAGGCCTGGCCCGGCATCGAAAGAAACGTGATCGGCCCTGCCTGCGTCGCGAGCACGGACAATCCGATTGTGGCCCACTGAATACTCGCATCCCCTTTGAGATATTGACCTAACGAGGCGCTTCCACGGGTTCGCCACAGGCCATAAAGCGGGATCGCCAGAATCGTGGCGATGAGAACAAAGTAATCGAGCCGGTTCACGAGAACCGGACGGTAAAGAGGTAGAGGAGCACTACCTCAACTGTAAAAAGCGAAAGCGCCAGTCCGTATGCCTTGAGCCACGAACGCGCGTCTGCCTTGTAATCGCTTCTGTTCATTTTCCCAATGACAACATATTCGCAAACAACCGATAAGCTCCCGGAACGCCGGCCGGCAATTGCCTAAACCAGGAATAACTTGTGTAGACAAAGAAACCTTTGCCCGACTTCGCGACCAGCAGGCCGCCATCGAGCGGCTTTTCCTTTGAATCGTTGCACGACAGGATCGGTGTCCAGGCAGGGTCCCACTTGTTTGGAAAGTAAAGTCCGCGCTCCTGAACCCATTCCTCGAAATCTTTCGACGTGATTTTGTTCGGCGCGGTCATGAGCGGATGATTCGCGGCCAGAATGCGCACCGCTGCATTTTCGTCAGTGACGCGGTCGCGTGAAATTTCCAATGGATACGGCCCCAATTGGTTGGTCTTAAGATCCGCCAGGGTGTTGTACTGTGCGATTGCAACTCCACCCTGTTTTACGTAATCAAATAGCACAGGCAACCAATTGGAAATTCCCTCCTGCGTGTTGTAAGCGCGGATGCCCAGCACGACGGCCGAGAACTGCGCCAGGTTCTTCGCTGTGATCTCCGGTTCGCTCAAAATTTTCACTGCGTAACCGATTTCTCGGAGGCTTTCCGGAACGTCATCGCCGGCGCCGGGAATGTAACCAATGCGATCGCCTTTCTTGCGAATATCGGCCCGAACAAGTTTAGCTTCCGCCGGCGGCATCAGCGTCTGAACGCCGATGTGCGGATACGAAATCCGAACGCGCTCGAACGAATAATCGCGGCCGTCGATCGAAACAATGGCTCGCAACGGGCCTTCGCTATTTTGGTCTGGTGGTTTGACGGTAAACGTGGCCACCGTCTCGGCATCGGCTGCCTTCAAATCGAGTGGGACGGATGCCGGATGGACTTCCCATCCCTGCGGCGCTGTCAGTTTAAGTTCTCCTTTCACCGGCCCAGTGGCCGCGGTGACATGTACTGAAACAGGTTTCGGCTGGTTCGTCGGGAATACCAACACGCTATTTGCAACGTTGGCGAAAACAGGCGGCGCAATCACCAATGGCCGTGGCAATTCGCCCGCAACCGCGTCAGCCGTGCGGTACTTCGTCCCCACGATGTACCGCAATTCCTGTCCGTTTACCTGCAGGACTATCTCGACCGGAAGAGCAGGGGGATTCTCCGGCAGGCCAATAAGCTTTTGATCGTCCACAGCGAAGGTGCCGAGCGTCCCGGGCTTGCGAAGCCAGTACGGCTGCGAATACGGAGCATCGTCTGGAATCCTGTACGACAGATCCTTCGTAACGAGTTCGTTCGACGGAAGAGCCGCATCGATTTTGTTTGAATCGCCAGTGCGGGGGAATCGTACTTCTTGCAATGTAACTGGAACATTCGAGCGATTGATTGCCTCGAGTTTTATCGCTGCGGTCTGCCCAGGCGTGACAGCTTCTTTGGCGCTCGATGCTTCTACGTGCAAACCGAGACATGCGGCGATGATCTTATCCAACTCTGCTCTTTTCTCGGCGATCCACGACTCATCATGAATTCCACTCATCGCCTGCCGTAACTTGAGCAGGTCAGACACCGACGCGGCCGGATCGGCGGGATTGAATCTCGAAGTGATCTGACGAATTTCAGTAGCGACGGATTCGGAATTCGCAACGCGCGACCAGCTCGTGTCGACGCCTTCGAAAAGCGAGCTCGCCATCGGCTGACCTTTCAACGGTTTGAAATATTCTTTTCGTGCGCCGCGTCGCGGCAGGCCACCGACGCCCTGGCTCTTGTGCATGCTTATACTGGCCGCCGCGATTTCCGTGTACGCTTTGCCGAGAAGGGGATTGTAACCGCCGGCTTCTAGAATGGTCAGACCCGTCGGATCGAAAGGGAGGTTCCGGTTCGTAAAGAAAAATGGCGACGTGTTCCAAACCAGCCGCCTCGCTTGCCACGGCTTCACGAAAGCCAGTTGCTCTGGAAAACGATTTGGGTCGGTCGCTGCCGAGAATGCTTCTTGTGCGAGAAGCGCTGATGCGGTGTGATGGCCATGCGTCTTTTCATCCTCGGGACTGAAACGCGTCACCATCACATCCGGCCGAAAATTCCGGATGACCCACACGATGTCAGCGAGAATCTTGTCGTGATCCCAGATGTGCAACGTTTCCTCAGCCGTCTTCGAAAACCCGAAGTCGTTCGCTCGTGTGAAGAACTGTTGCGCATGGTCGATGCGTCGGGCATCCAGCAATTCCTCTGTTCGAATAACGCCGAGCCGCTCGCCTAGTTCGGGTCCCAGTATGTTTTGACCTCCGTCGCCGCGCGTAACCGAAAGATAAGCGGCGTCGTAAAGCGAACCGTTCGCCCAGAACGCCATCAGATTTGTGTTTTCGTCGTCGGGATGCGCTGCGATGTAAAGCACGCGGCCAAGCACGTTGAGCTTTTCCAGTGCGAGCTGAATCTCGCCGGCGTTCATCTGTTCTGGAGGCAACGACGGCGGCGCATCGGCCGAGTGCGCGGTACCCGCGACAGCAAAAATCGCGAACACGACGGCTGTTCGCCAACAGCGCGTGTTACTGCGGAGCCTTGCGCCCGACGGCGCACTTTCCAGTGAGCGTCCCATCGAGGCTATCGTCCCAAGGCCGAGATAGCCCGCGTTATTTGTTGATGTCCTGCTTCGCCTGGAGCCGATCGATGAGCCCCTGGATCGCCTGTTTTTGCCCTTCACTAGGAGCGGCAGCTTGCGCCTGTTTCGCGTCGCTCAGCGCGCCGGCGAAATCACCAGCTGCGGATTTAATGCGGGCCTGAGCCAGATATCCGAACACTCCGTTCGGAAACCGTTTGGCGACTTCCTTGAAGATTTCGATCGCGTCAGCAGCCTTCTTCTGATTCTGCAGCTGTCGACCATACGTATAAAGGTCGGGCGCTTTGGCCTTCTCTAGCGCCTTGTTCCAAGTGGTTTTCGCCTCATCCTGACGATTCAGCGCTTTGAGGATATCCGCCTTAGTGCTGAGATTTTCGAACCTTTCCTCGTTCTGAATTGAGGCATCGGCCCATCGCAGCGCTTCATCCAGATTGATCTTTCTGGTTAAACAAAATTGCGCCGCTTGGTCCGGGGCTTGCCAGGCAAACTGGCCTGCGCCTTTCATTTGGGCTCGAATATTCTGCAACGTCTGGTCGGCGTCGTTGACCGAGACAATAAAAGGAACACCCAGCTTCTCCCACTTCATCGTCACCGCCGTCGAAGTTGGCTTCAGATTTTCAAACTCGAATTCAAGCGCCTCGTCGTTCTCAGCGAGTGGTTTCGGCTTCACATCCACGCGCAAAGCATCGTCTTTCTGGTCGTAGCTGTAGCTTCCCCACGCCGTGTTGGTTTTCGAAAATATCACCGTCCACGAATCCGGGTTCGGGATCATGTGCAGCCCATAAATTCCTTTGGCGAGCGGCTTCCCCTCCACCGAAACTGCATCGCTGAATTCAATGGTGGTGTTTTCGTTAGCGCCCGTGCGCCAAACTTTGCCGTAAGGAACCAAGCCGCCCCAAATTTTTCGGCTGTTCACTAATGGGCGATGGTAATTGACCGTGATATCTGTCAACGCAATGCGCTGTTTGACCTCGGCAGCCTGGCTGACATCAGGCAGCTTCAAATCGCTTTGGGCGAAAGCGATTTGGCCGAGCCCGACAATGGCGAAACAAAGAGCGAATGGCTTAAGCGTGATTGTTTTCATAATTTTGGCGATTACCCTTCTCAGATTTTCGATACTCCGCTACCAGTAAATTAAGAAATTTCTCTTAGAGTAGTTCGTTGACTCGCCGGGCTCGTCGTGGAGTGCGTTTAGACCTTATTCACGAGGACAGAGCTCCACTGTGCTTGGCAAGCAATGCATCCACGTCCACGACAAATCGTAGAATAAAGCCAACATGTTTGACGCTGCGCCAGCAGGTCCCCACGGGGCTGTACGGAGTAGATCGCACAAGAAAGATCCGGCCGTTAGCTCGGTTCCTCGATTGGTCAGGCCGATTGTGTCGATGGAACCTCGGCATCGAAACTCACCTGGCAGAAAGGACAACAAACAATGTCGCGCTGGGCAGCCAATGGATTTGTTGGAGAAGTGATCACTCTGGTGAGGCGGGCGCTGCATTGGGGACAGCGAATCGCATGGTAACGATAGACGGTGCTAGAGAATGCCGCCAGCGCGCAGAGTATTCCCGTAAAACCCACCAGCGATTGAAAGAACTGGCGACATAGAAGAACAGCGTGGCTCCTCCAATTCCGGCAATGGATACCATGTCTGCGAAGCGTTTTTGGCGCGTCAGTTTTTCCCGAATGGTCATATCGGTCTACCGAGAATCGAGCAGATTGAGAATCTGTGAGATGGACGGCAGAGGCCGCGAGGGCGAACGCCGCGGGCTGGGAAGCTCATGAGTCAAGGAAATGGTTGCACGCAGCCATTTCGCAAAAGCGGCTGCGATTACCCACGGCAGGCGGTGGCGCGATTTGTCGTCATTTCATACTTCATAATTCATCTTTCATCCTTGCCGCACAGCGGCCTGCCGTTGGCTTCATCGATTGGTTAGATGTCTCATTGTAGCTTCACTGACGACGCCATCCGTCGCATGTACTGGGCGCGAGCTGACTCCTGCTCCGCCACTTCTCCTGGGGTATCGCTGGATATCCCGGTGTCAAAATAAATTTCTTTCTTGCCGCGCGGCGTCACAAACCACCAGTAACTTATCAGATGTCCGTTATGATCTAGACTGCTGTGCCCCCAGGGCGCCGGAGCGTTCACTGACTTTTTGCCTTCTTTGACTTTGCTACTGGCATCAGCGTCAGCATCGTGCGTCGCAAGGACAGGACTGTAGTTATACAACTTCAGCATCCAGGCCATCTCCTCTGCGATTGCTTTCATACCACGCTCTTTTAAAGGAATGGCTTTCGTCTTCGTCGAGCCATCACGATTTGCTGGCTGGGCTGCTAAACACGGCGCTGCTGCGACGAATGCAATAATCGCGAGGAGGTAAGGGCGCGTTAGCATCTAACGAGAAAGAGATAAGCCACCCAGCGCCTTGAAATCAAGGGCGTGCATTGAACATCAACACGGTGCTGGATTGGCTTCATCGATTGGTTAGATCGTCCTGATAGCCCAAATGAAAATAAAAAGGCCAATCAAT
>DATFXC010000024.1:0-3735 GCA_035258625.1 Candidatus Udaeobacter sp.
ATCGCAATGCTTTTGACAACAAAGCTGATGCTGGACTGGCTCAAGGAAGCGGACATGGCCACGCGTTTGGAAACCGCCATCGCGCACGTGATCGCGGAAGGAAAGGTGCGCACGTACGACATGGGCGGAAAGGCGTCCACGCTCGATGTAGCTAAAGCAATCGCCGATTACGCTGGTTGATAACTAACCGGCGGGTTCTTGTTCGGCAGACCGACCGATGCTGAACGCGCCCATCGGTTTTGCGTCGGGGTGCGGCTCCCTTTTCATCAGATCGTCTTCGATGTAACGGCGGAATTCCTCGCCAAAGAGATAACTCCGCTCTTTCCACAAGGCCTTGCCACCCGGTGCGCCGAAGAGGTTCATCATCACCTGCTCCCAACCAAGCCATAGGGCTGGCTTAAGCAATGCTTCACGCCATTTCAAAAATGCGTTCTGCGAGTAAGAGAGGAACGCCATGAAGGCCGCGATGAAACGAACTCTCTCCTTTTCAGAAAGCGATCCGTAGTCACCCAGCCCCTTCGCAACGATTTGCGCAAGCTCATCATCAGCGGCAACCAGATGGTACCAATTCGCGAAGTGTTCGTGCACAGTCTGGGCGGTAGCAGATCGGACAGCGTTGGTGTTCTGCCGAATTTGCGAAGCGACATAGAACAACGAGATCACGACCGCGATCGCACCGATTACTTGGCCGATGTTCGCGAGATCGTTGAGAGTCATTGGTTCGGCTGTCGCTGAATTGGCACGAATCAGTCCAGGTAAATGATGCCGTCGCTGACCAGGACGGACGCGCCTCCGATCCGAGTCGTTTCAACGACGCCGTCGACCTTCTCTGCACGAGCGATCAGAGTACTCGGTCGGCCCATCTCGACTCCCTGGGCGATCCGCCAGGTAAAACTCCCGGTCCGCTGTGGACTGTAGTGAGCAAGTAATCCGGCGAGTGCACAGTTTGCGCTTCCAGTAGCTGGATCTTCGGGAACCGCGCTCAACGGCGCGAACATTCGCGCACGAATATCAAAACCGTCGCCGGTCCGCGTGTACAAAAACACGTCGGGCATGACGTCTTGAGCAACGAGGGCCTCGAATCCGCTCATGTTGATGCGCGCGCGTTCGAGTGCCGAGCGATCTCTTAGCTCAACCATGATAAACGCAAGGCCCACAGACGCCACCTGTGGACCGTGTGTTTTGGTTACAATGTCTTTTGCATCGACCGAGATCGCCGTGGCTACAAGCTGAACTGGAAGCGTTTTTCCGAAAGAAACCGATTGAGGAGCGGTGAGCTCACACGATGCGATTTTCCCGTCGGATTCATGGATCGCGACTAAAACTAAACCGGCCTCCTCTTCAAAAATCACCGTGAGCGAGGATTTGATCTCGCCAAACTCGCCGATGCTCGCGAGCACGAATGCCGTCCCGACATTCGGGTGGCCGGCAAACGGAATCTCTCTGGCCGGCGTGAAGATCCGGACGTGCCGCGTGTGACCGGCCTTCGGCGGAAAAACGAACGTGGTCTCGGAGAAATTGAACTCATGCGCGATCTGCTGCATCTGCTCGCTCGCAAGGCCATCAGCCTGCGGCAGCACGGCCAACTGATTTCCGCCGAAGCGCGTCTCCGTGAACACATCGCAAATGTAATAGCGGTATTTCATAACGCCTTTCGCATAGTCCTGAGTTCGACCACAAAGTTAACCAGGAAAACGAAACGCCGCCTCTTAATTTAGAAGCTCGCACCGTTGAGTTGGCGTTCGTACTTCGGCGGCATCGAAGTGGCCGCTCGATTCCGCGATCAGCCGGCATTGTCAATCTTCCACAGTTCATATCCGCTGATGCGAACGCGTTTTCCGGTACCGCCGGGTCCGGTATTCGTTCCAGCCAATGTCAAATGAAACGCTGTCGCATCTCCGCGCGGCTCAAGTTTGTCGAATGTCACGATCATGTCCGGGAACGTTGTCGTGGACGCTTGCGCTTCGCTGGCAATTGGCACGCGTTCGACCGCCGGTAGCCCGTTGTTAATGCTGATTGAACCGTTCTCGGCGAAGAAAGCGGCAACTTTTTTCGGATCCTGGCTGCACCACGCCTTCGCATAATGCTGCGCGAACTTTTGTAACTTGGTCAGATCATTCATGCGCCAGCTTTCGGTCCGAATAGGTCGTTCAGATTGTAGGTTGCGAAAGCCTTGGGCTTATTGCCTTTTTCGATTAGCTCGCTGACCAAATGGTCAAACTCTTCGGTGTGCCAGTGTCTGCGTGTTTCCCACCACTGTTGAACGCCGGGATAAGCAATTAAATCGCTCATCGTCCGCTCGACCGCGCGCCACGACGATCCGGTCAGGATGCGCTGGCGATGAGAGAAATACATTCCCTCGAAAATATTGATGAGACGATTGAAGAACGCGCTGAATCTGAGCTTCGATACGGCGTCGAGATCGGTGAAAGAGTGCATGCCGCGAAGAAAGATCGCTGCGGTCTCAGGGTTGTCGTGCAGCGACCCGGTCAGATCGCCCCACTGCACCGTGAGTGCGTGGACCGCTGACTGCCGCCGTTCCTTAGTCTGCTCTCGGATTTGGACGGCGAGATAAATCAAAGACGGAATTCCGACAAACACGGCCGCTAATTGCCCGAGGGCGGCGAGCATTTCCCAACTCATAGTCAGGAGATCATTTCGAAGGAACAATTACCGTTCTGACGTGATCAATGGAATCCTGAACTGCGTCCAGTGCCGTATTGACTTGGGATGAATCGAGGTCGACGACGCGTAATGTCTCTGGCGGAAATCGAAGTTTTCCGCTGCGCGCGAATTCGATTAGTGCTGGAAGTTCAGTCGCGAGATGATCGGATACACTGATGATCTCCGCTTCTTTGTTAATCAACTCAGTGTACGGATGAATCGACATCGATTCGGCGGTTAATCCGACCAGAGCCGCGCGTCCGAGAGCGCCCAGGCAGAGTACAGCCTGGTGCATTGTCTTTGCAGAACCGATCAATTCGAGTGCGACATCGACTCCTTTTCCAGCAGTTGCATTTTTGATTTGCTCGACCGGATCTGCTGACCTGGCGTCGATCGCCACGGCTCCCATGCTTGCCGCTGACGCGAGTTTCGCAGGATTGATTTCAACCACGTAGATGTCCCCGCAATCGAAAGCGCGTCCCAATTGCAATGCTGAAAATCCGAGTCCGCCGAAGCCAAAAATCGCAATCGACTCGCCGGCTTTGAAGCGCGCTTTGTTCAGAGCATGAAGGGCAGTTGCCGAAGAGCACATCATGATTGCGCCGGCTTCGAATGAAATCTCGTCGGGAAGTGGAAACCCATTTGCGCTGGGAACGTTGATGAACTCCGCGTAACCGCCGTCCCGATGTTTGCCAATCATCTGTCCGCTGCGACAGAACTGTTCCAAGCCGCGCACGCAAAATTCGCAGCTTCCGCAGCGGACCAAATAATTTACGCACACGCGGTCTCCCGCTGAGAGGTGCGTCACATCGCCGCCGACCTGCTCCACATAACCTGCGATTTCGTGCCCGAGCGTCAGCGGTAAATTATCAATTTTGGAAATTCCCTCGCGATAATGCACGTCCGAGTGACAGATGCCGGCAGCGGCAACGCGAACCAAAACGTCGAGTGATCCGATCTCGGGAGTTGGAATGTCCGCCTCCTCAAGCGGTTTTCCGACCTGCACGAGTCGCACCGCTTTCATCATCGGAACGCGTTTGCTCTTGCTTCAGAGCGAGGCTTCCTAGTCTA
>DATFXC010000025.1:0-4660 GCA_035258625.1 Candidatus Udaeobacter sp.
GTGGGAGAGGCGAAGGAGCGAATGACCGTCGCAGAGATCAACGCGCTGCTTTATTCGCCAAACCATCCGCGCGATCAACTGGAGCGCGCATTGCGGATCGAAGCGCTTTCGCCAGGATGGCGATCGTCGTTCGAAGCGTTATTGCAAAACCAAACTGCCAGCGGAGGTGGAAACGCGGGGCTCATGCTGCCAGCAGCTGCGCATCCGGCTGCACCCGGATTTCGGTCGCTCGTGGTGACAGCGATAGATCATGAATCGGTGGACGTCATCTCGCTAACGATGCAAAGCGCGGACGGTCAAGCGCTGCCAACAGCTCTGCCAGGCCAATACATCGTCTTGCGTCTTCAACGGACCGGCGGCGTCCCCCCACTTTTTCGCTGTTACTCGTTTTCCGATGCCCCGTCGACGGAGCGCTATCGAATCAGTGTGAAGATTGAGCCGAATGGCGTCGCGGGAACGTATCTGCGCGACCACGTCCGCGTGAGCGATGCTCTCGATGTGAGCGCGCCGCGCGGAAGCTTTATTCTGCAATCGGGAGAGCGCCCAGTAGTGCTGCTCAGCGCGGGAATCGGCGTGACACCTGTTCTTGCCATGCTGCACGCGCTGGCGGCCGCCCGTTCGACACGCCAGGTTTTGTGGGTGCACGCGGCTCGCGATGGGCAACATCATCCATTTGTCGCCGAAGTTCGCCGCCTCATGCTCGCGCTCCCGCACGGCCGCAGCTTTGTTTGTTACAGCAGACCGGGTTCTCACGACAAAGTTGGCGAAAATTTCGACGCTACTGGTCATCTATCCCGATCGGTCTTCGACGAGTTCGGCATTTCACGAGAAGCGGATGTTTATCTTTGTGGGCCGACTCGTTTCATGTCAGACATGAAAGAAGCGCTCGCGGTTTTGGGCGTGGCGCCGCAGCGGATTCACGTCGAAATCTTTGTCGGTAGCGAGTCGATAACGCCAGGCATCATCGGCGTAGCGACGCGAGCTCCGCATTTGCCTAACGACGACGCCAACACTGGCCCAGTGGTTACTTTCGCGCGGAGTGCCGTTGCCGCACACTGGAAGGCGTCGGCCTACCAAAGTATCCTGGAGCTCGCCGAGGCGTGTGACGTCCCGGTTCGTTGGTCATGCCGGACCGGTGTTTGTCACACCTGTGAAAGCGGGTTGATTTCGGGATCGATTGTCTACGGACCGGACCCGCTTGAAAAGCCGGCCGACGGCAACGTCCTTGTTTGCTGCTCACAACCGACTCGCGACGTCGTCATCGATTTGTAACCTTGACTGGGATTCGATTTCTTCGGAGTTATCGAGATGCGCGCAATTGTCTTGAGTGGTTTTGGTGGGCTGGAAAGCCTGGTGATCAAGGAGCTTTCGGACCCTCAGCCGAAGGCCGGTCACGTTTTGATCGCGGTCAAGGCGTTCGGCGTGAACCACGCCGAAACGCATATGCGTAAAGGCGAGTGGGCTGAGGCGGCCGAAGTCATCGGAATTGAGTGTGTCGGCGAGGTGGTTGCAGCACCAGGCGGAGAATTTCAATCCGGTGATAAAGTGGCCGCGTTTATGGGCGGCATGGGCAGAACGATCAATGGCAGTTACGCGGAACTGACCCTAGTACCTGCTACGAATGTCGTGAAGATCACGACAGATTTGCCATGGGAGGAGTTCGCGGTGGTACCAGAGTCGTACGCTACGGCATGGACCTGTCTCAATGGCAATCTGCAGATTGAAAAGGGGCAAACCCTCCTTCTTCGTGGCGCGACTTCTGCTCTCGGGCAGGCGGCCCTGAATATTGCCGCCAACGCAGGGTTGAAGGTGATCGCGACCACGCGCAATCAGGCCCGTTTTGAGAAGCTTCTTGGGCTTGGGGCGCAGAGAGTGGAGCTTGAAGGGCCAGGGCTCTCCAAGCGCCTGCCGGAGGCAAAGAAGGTGGATGTCGTGCTCGACCTTGTCGGTAACAGGACGCTTCTCGATTCGATTGCCATTCCACATCGGCATGGACGCGTCTGCCTCGGCGGCTGGCTCGGTGGACTCGCGCCAATCCCAGACTTCAACCCGTTGCTGCAGATGGCGAGCGGCGTTCACTTCAGCCTCTTTGGCAGCTTTGTATTTGGTACTCCGGAGTTCCCAGTATCGGAAGTTCCTTTGCAGGAGATTGTGGATCGTGTCGCAAAAGGCATATACAAAGCGAAACCGGTGGCCGTATTTCCCTTCGATCAGATTCGTGAGGCGCAGCGGCTGATGGAATCAGGTCAGGCGTTCGGCAAAATTGTCGTGAAGTTATAGGCCTCAAAAGGTGCCGATTCCGTTACTCCCAACCGCGGTGATCCTTTGTTCACGCATAGTGCACCGTCGGGTGGGCAAAACGTCGATCGACATTAATCACGGGTACGAAGAAGGTGCGGAGGAGAATAGTAGGATAAGTCCCTCGACGAGGGTGGGGTGAGTTAGTATCCCGTCGCGCAGCGCGGTATACGGCAGGCCTGCTAGCATGGCAATTTGCACGGACCCCAAGATTTCTCCCGCGTCTACGCCGAACCCGGTGAATCCAAGGATGCGGTCGGTGTTAACCTCAACCAATGCTTTCAGAAATCCGCGTGTTTCGGCCAGCGTGGTCGCGCGCATGACCGCTGCCATCGGAATCTTGAACAAACGATAGGCAATGCCTCGCTCCTTCGCTTCCTTCTCACTTAGTCCGAGGTGCGCCAATTCCGGGTCGGTAAACATGCAGTAGGGAATCAATCTGCCTGTCGTTACGCGTTTGCCGCCAATGATGCTCTCATGGACAACGCGGAAATCATCTAGACTAACGTGAGTAAACTGTGGGCTGCCTGCTACCTCGCCGATTGCCCAAACATCGGGGGCAGTCGTTGCCAGCCGCTCGTTTACTTTGATGTAACCGCGATCGGTCAACTCAATGCCGGCCAACTCCAGTCCAATTCCTTCGGTGTTCGGAGTTCGCCCAGCGGCGATCAGCAGATGACTGCCTTGTAGCGTTTTCTCCCGGCCACCTTGCTCGATGACAACTGTTACTGACTGCCCTGATGCACCGGATATTCTCCTGACCTTCGCGTTCAAAACCAAGTCGATACCTTCGTCCTGAAAAACCTGTTGCAGAGCTTCACAGACATCGTCGTCCTCCCGATGCATCAACCGAGTATTACGATCGAGCACAGTCACCTTGCTTCCGAATCGACCCATCGCCTGAGCTAGCTCCAGTCCAACATAGCCGCCGCCGATGACCAGTAGATCTTCGGGTAATTGATCCAGTTCCAGTGCTTCGATGTGTGTGAGTGGTTGCGCCTCGGCAAGACCTGGAACTGATTCGCGCGCCGCCCGAGTGCCCGTGTTGATGATTACATTTCTTCCACGGAGCTGACGTGTTGTTCCATCAGGAAGTATGGTTTCAATTGTGCTGGGCCCGACGAAGCGACCCGACCCGAGAATGAATTCCGCTCCGCTCTTCTTATAGTTTTCAAGATAGACGTCATTCCAGTGCGACACCATCCTGCGTTTGCGCTCACGTACAGCGCGCATGTCGACCGCGAAATTTCTCTTGGGTATCCCAAACTCTTCACTTCGGCGAAAATAGGAAGCGACCTTTGCACTGTGAATGATGTTCTTGCTCGGCAGACATGCGATGTTCGGACATGAGCCGCCGACATATTTGCGCTCGATCACTGCGACGCGTTGTCCTTCGCTCGCAAAAGTCCAAGCTGCGACTGTTCCACCCGTGCCGCCGCCAAGGATCACCAAGTCGTATTCTTCAACCTTATCGTTTTGTCTTGAAGGAGTGTTTTGAGTTGTGCTCATGCCTTGTTCTTTCGGAACAATTCAGATCCATACATCGAATTCCCATTTTAGGCGTCGAGAAATTTTCGCGCTGCCGGCGCGTCCTTCAAACACTGTTGCGATTTTGGCTGCAACCACCGCTGTTGCACATTAATTCTCAAAAGCGAGATAATCTTTGCGTCGGCAGCAAGACATCGATTGACCCTAATGACTCTCGCGAATCGTCAAGAACAGCTTCGTGGTTTGCAAAGTCCGGTCGTAAGAGCGAAAGGATTTCCATGAGCACGCTCACATACCGGAAGGTGGCTGTCGACGGCATCGGCGTTTTCTACCGCGAGGCTGGCGCGAAGGACGCGCCAACGATCCTCCTGTTGCACGGCTTTCCCACCGCCGGGCACATGTTCCGCGATCTTATCCCGCAACTCGCGGACCGATTTCGCCTCGTCGCTCCCGACCTGCCCGGTTTTGGAAAGTCCGACATGCCAGACCGTAGTCGATTCAGCTACACCTTCGATAACATCGCGAAAGCGATCGAACGCTTCACTGAGGTGATCGGCCTCAACCGCTTCGCGATCTATGTGTTTGACTACGGCGCGCCTACCGGATTTCGCCTCGCTGTTAGCCATCCCGAGCGCATCACTGCAATTATTTCTCAGAACGGGAACGCCTATGAAGAAGGATTGAGTGAAGGTTGGAATCCCATTCAGAAATATTGGAAGGACCCTTCGCAAGGCAACCGTGATGCGCTACGCACTTTTCTGAAACCTGACACAACGCGCTGGCAGTACACCCACGGCGTTTCCGACCCGACCGCGGTTTCTCCAGACGGCTATTCGCTCGACAATTTTTATCTCGCCCGCCCCGGCGCTGATGA
>DATFXC010000026.1:0-10491 GCA_035258625.1 Candidatus Udaeobacter sp.
GCACTCTGCCGGTGTTCGCGTGCCCTGTGGTACGCAAAAGCGCGGCAAAGGCCGTCGATTCCGCGCCCTGGGATTCCACAGCTTCCGCCACACGCTAATTAGTAATTTGGCGAATGCTGACATCTCCGCTGATGTCCGAAAGGAGATTGCGGGCCATTCGAGCGACGAGATTCATCGTCGGTATGTGCATCTTGAATTGTCAGCGCAACAAAGAGCAATAGAACGAATTGGGAGCATTTTGTAGCGATGCGCCGAATGAAACGACATTACAGCGTACTGCCTGCTGCTTGCCGAAGGTGGTTTGCGCCCGAAGTCGAGACTCTCCCTTAGCAGCGGCTAATGTTTAGGGTTGCCAATTTTCTCGGAGGTGCACATTGATAACAAAAAGAATTTCTTTCGTGAGTTATTCTGGCATCGACCGAACACCCTCCCCGCAGCGCACGACGCGCGGCGCGGTAGGCCGTCTCATAAAATTGCCGCTTAGCGTTTCGACTCGTCACGGAACGCTCCCCGGGCGCGCTTTCGCGCGTAAAAAGGCCGTGGGAATTGTTTTAATTGCCGGGGCCCGCTGTTTACTCCCTAAAAACTGAAATGAAAAAGAAGAAGCTCGATATAGGCGAGGCTGACGCCGAAAAGACTGAAGTGGGACCGTTGCTTGCAAAGGAAAGGTTGGAAAAGCTGGCGGCGCGCATCATGGAACTAGGGCCTTATGAGTTAGCGACATTAGCAGCGCGAATTTGTCCCGAGCTTTGCCTGAAAAACCCGGTAGAAGCGATAGGAAAAGCTCAGCGCCTGTTGATGGCTGTCCAATTAGAGGACATGCAAGCCGATGCCCCGCTCGTCGCGGCAATGAAGGATCGCGAAACGGAAAAACTCGCTGCCTCCCGTCTAGATTTTCGCGAGGGAGTAAAGCGCATTACGGGCGTGGAGAGGCGTGGTACCGGTCGTTTTAGTGCGCTAACTTGGTTCCAGCGATTCTTAGAAGTGAAAGACAGAAGAAAATGGAAGGCTTTGTTGGAGATTTATCGTCGCAACGGGTTTACGGAACTAGAAAAGCAAAAGCTCCGGGAAGAATTCGACGACTGGAGACGGCCGCGCAAGAAGGGCACGCAAGGGCGTAGGCGATCAAAATATGATAAGCGTGTCGTCGTTAGGGATGATCGGGGCGTGGCTTTAATGACGGCGCCGACGCAAACGCTGGTTCTTACGAAGGCTGACAAGGTTGAATTGCATAAAGCGGCTGTTAAGCATGGGTGGAAAGAGAAGCTGGATGATGGGGATTTTGCGACACGGCGAACGATTAAGCACTGTCAGCGTGATGAGCGTGGCTGGGGAGAACATCACAAGGTAACGCAGTTGCCGGGAGTACGTCGCCCGCGGCCAAAGGCCAGCCGGCATGGTTAAATTTTTTTATCTTTTGCGGGTTGACTGATTTCTTCTTCCTCAAAAGTGCTAGTTTAGGGCAAATAGCTATCAAAGTGGCTATCGGCTTCGGCAAAACGCGTTAATCACCCGTCCTGGGTGAGCCATTCCGCGGCTTCTAGGTGCCAAAAAGCGGGCCGTGCTGTGCCACTGAGGCATTCGGGGGTGTGTTCTACTGTAATTAAGGGGCAAGATATGCCCCTGTAAGAAACGGAACTCAAGATGACAACTATACCCCCGGAACAAGCCATTGGCGCTTGTTCGCCAATCAAACCGGAGTGGCTCCGGCTCCCTGATGCTGTACGCGTGTCGGGCGTTGGCCGTAGCACGCTCTACAACCTAATAACCTCAGGCGCGATCAAGTCGGTCGCGCTTAGGAAGCGCGGTTGCCAGCGCGGGATTCGGCTTATCAGCGCCGATTCGCTCCGCGACTACATCGAATCATTCGCATCGGGAGGGAGGCCGGGATGAAAAAACAGTGTAATAACAAACGAGTGCGCCAAGGGGTAGCGTGGCTACGACTGAAATATCAGCTCGTTACAGCCCTTGAGGCTCCATTCGGCGATGAGTTCTGGTTTTTCCATCAGCGCGCAATACGCTTCCAGGACCAGCTTGACCAACAGGATGCCCTAGCAGGGCGCAAATCGGGAGGTAGCCGATGAGGCCCGTCGAAAATTTAGTTCAACGCCTCAACGCGCGGCGCAGCGGTCAAGGTTGGAAGGCGAACTGTCCCGCACATGACGATCATGTTCCAAGCCTTAGCATAAAGGAAGGAGCAGATGGCCGGGTACTGCTAAAGTGCTTCGCGGGGTGCTCGACGGACAGCGTCCTCGCCGCGATCGAGCTCAAGGCGCGCGATTTATTCCCCGTCATTCAGGTAACGGCTAAAAAGCCCGAAAACACGGCGGAAAGCTCAAAACGAGCAACAAGGCCAGAAACGGTGACCACGCCAATTAAGCCGCGTCCGTTGGGCGAACTGCTACGTGCGATCTGCGAGGTTCTCCGGCGTTACGTGGTATTTCAATGCCCGGAGCAGGCGGAAGCAATCGCGCTGTGGACAGCACACACCTGGACGCTGGACGCGTTTGAATACACGCCATATCTGCATGTGTTCAGCGCGGAGACTACCAGCGGAAAGTCTCGCTTACTGGAGGTATTGGCGCTTCTAGTGAAGAAGCCGTGGAAGCTTGAATCAGTGAGCGTGGCGGCCTTGTTTCGCCGGATAGAGCTAGATCAGCCGACATTGCTTTACGACGAAATCGACAACGCATTCAGGGGCGATGGCAAGGATGATGACACGAAAGACCTGCGCGCATGTCTCAACTCTGGCTTCAAACGCGGTGGGACATTCACACGCTGCGTCGGGCAGAACGCCAGTCTTGAGGTAAAAGAGTTTGCTACCTTTTGCCCGAAGGCACTGACGGGCATCGGCCGGGTTTTATCCGATACCCTGAGCAACCGTTGTATCCCCATCGAACTGCAACGGCAGTCTCGAGAGGAAAAAGCGAAGAGGTTTCGTGAGCGCGAAGCAAAAGCCGAGCTTGCGCCATTAAAGGCGGAACTACAGGCATGGAGTCAAGTGCCCGGTGTGATCGACGCTCTCCGCAACGCCCGGCCAGCCTTGCCGGAAGAACTGACTGATCGGCAGCACGACATCACAGAGCCACTGCTGGCGATTGCTGACACGGCGGGCGAGAGTTGGCCGGAAAAAGCGCGCGCTACAGTGGTTAAGCTCTGCACACAAACGGAGCCGGTTGTTTCCGACGGAATTAAAGCCCTGATCGACATCAAGGCTGTCTTTGATGATACCGAAGCGGAGAAACTGCCAACGGCGGAAATGTTGGAGCGGCTGGTTGCCATCGAGGATGATAGGCCGTGGCCGCTTTGGTGGGCAAAAGAAGTCAGTTTGAGCAACCTCAAAAGTCCCGCTGCAAGGCTGGCAAGGCTGTTAAAGCCTTACAAGATTAAGCCCCATACTATCTGGTTGCCCGATGGAACAAGCGTCAAAGGATATGCTCGCTCTGATTTCGAGGAGGCCTGGAGGCGGAATCTGCCTCAGTCTCTAGAACTCGTCAGGAACGTCAGGAACGTCAGGACTTCTAAAGGAGCCAATACAAGGGAAACTGACGACTCTGACGACTCTGACGACTCTGCGGAAATCGCACCCTGTCTAACTTTCAGCACTAACACCGATGCGGACGCCCACAGGCTATTGATCGGCCTCGTAAACCGCATTAAGGCCAGCGAGGTATATCCAAAAGGGCATTCTGATTGTCTTTGGGGCTTATGCTCTTTAGGATGGTGGTACCCGTCGGAATACACGAGCGCGTTGGACTATCTCGACGGGGGCGCATATGGTGAGCAGGCGGCGTTTCGTGAGCTCCGGGGCGTGGTAGATAAGATTGAAGCTCAGGCCATACGCGGGACGCCTTTAGTCTCCAATCACCCACTCGCCCGTGAGTGGCGCGAGGGTAGTTACCCACCAGAGTATGAGGCCGGGCGTTCTTATGTCCGCGAGCAGATGGAAAAGTTAGAGCGCGAGCTGTTGGCGTTCGCGGAGGCGGCGACGCCATGAAGCTGTTTGTTGCGATACCTTGCTACGGGGAGAAAACTAGACAGTGGTACAATTTGGGAGACGAGACAAATTGTGATAGTGGTACGGTTTGGGTTTTTGACGCGGACACAACGCAAAACGACAGTCGGCCATGTCTTTCCGCGAATATTGGCGAGACCGCATTCGCGAATCGTTTATGAACGCGTATCTCAGAGCACAAGCAATAGGGTTCATTCTGCTTTTACCAGTTGCAGTTCTGCTGTGGATTTGGCCATTGTTCCCGTACGATAAAGCGATAGTCACTGTAACCGCATGTTGGTTTTTCCTCGCCCTCGTTAAAGAAATTTGCTTCGTCAGTCCATATCGCAATGCTGCGAAGCTGCAATCCGAGCTAGACACGCATGCCAAACAGGTATTGGACAAAGCGTTTGAGTTGCTCAAACGGCCAGAATCACAACTTCAACCATTTCAGGCGCTATACGCAGCGGGGGCGGCTGACCTTGAAACCAACGAGCAGTTGATGTGGGTAGCCGACAAATTGTCTGAGCACCACGAACACCCTACGCGGTGGCTAGAAAAATACGTCCGACAAGAGGAATGGTTGAGCTATTTCCAGTGGGGCAAGCGCCATCCTGATTTCAAGTTTGAAGAAGGCGCGGATTACTTGAAAGCCTTGGTGCGGTGGGCTGTCGAGCATAATAGAGGCACAGAAGAATCCATATCGAAAGAGATTCTACAAGGCATGATTAAATTAGAGCAACAAACCAATTAGTTCGTCCAAGATCCGAACATGGTCGCTAAGAGCCGCTTCCATTGCTGGCATAACACACAAGGTCTGATGAATCCGGCAGAGAACCCGCTCGAGGCTGTAACGTCGGCCTGGGATTAAAAGGTCGCGCCTGTTAACCAATCTAGCATCCATCCGAGAATCTCTCCCAAGGCGCGACAAGCCGGTGCCGCTGTAGCGTTACGCCAGCCATCTCAAACTGTACCAGTACCGAAAACTAAGGAAACAAACAAAGATGAAAACTAATGACAAAAACCAACCCAGTGTTGGGCGACCTACTAAATACAGCCAGGAAACGATTGAGCGGCTTTGCGAAGCACTAGCTGACGGTCTCCCGATCAAAGGCGCGTGCGTGAAAGCGGGAATAGGCGTCACAACGCTCAATGAATGGCGCGATCGCTACCCTGAAGTCAACGAACAAATAGAGGAAGCACGCGAGTGCTATCGCGAGAAGGCGATCCAAACGATCAACAGGGCAATTAAGAACGATGATTGGCGAGCCGCCCAGGCCGCGCTCAAGATGTTCTTCCCGGAAGAATACAGAGAGGGCGCGGCGATCAATGTCAACGCGACGGCCCAGGTTTCCGGTTTCGTTATCACGGAACCTGAGCGTCTTAAGCTTATCGAGGCGAGAAGGCGGTTAGCACTGCAGCGTGCAGGCGCGGCATGAAGGAGGGCTCTTTATGTCGGCAACTGGGGCGCACGCTACCGCCGGTGCAGGGCAGTTGTTTGCCTCCCTCGGCGCGATGCGCGTCAGCAACGGACGAAGATCGTTGCATCTCCGCGTTTCAAATCGGTTCGCTCAATAACTGGATACAAACCGCCCGTTCCAATTCCAAAAACGCAGTCAGCTTTTCATCGGCGTGCACAACGAAACGCTTTCCGTCGCCGCGATGTGCGTCTGCAATCCAGATTGTCCGGCCTTCACAATCCACGGCTGACACGCAGCCCCAACTCCATCCGGCCTTGCTGAGATTGTCAGCGATGATTTCCCAAGCCTTCACGCACAGCGGAGTCTGAAAACTGAGAACCTAGGGCGTAAGGAAGATTTTGCCAGAGTATGGATCTTCAACTTCGGTTCCCGGTGGAAAACCGGTGACATCGACGTAACCCGTATCTGGCGCGAACGGACTGACAACCAAGCCTGGTTTTCCGGGCACGGGAGTTCCATACTGCATGTCAGTTTTTTGCTGGTTGGCGTTCGAGGCTGCCTTCGCCACGAGGACATTGCGCCGATTGGGAGGCGCAGTTACTGGTCTGCCCGAACCGTGACTATTCGAAGCATCGCTGGTCGGACTCTTTTTATGTTTATAACTGCTATGGTGCGGTCGCGGCTTCTGATTCGGGTGGGCGGTTGTACTACGTAACGCCCAAAAATCTGAAAAGGGCTCTGCCTTCGCCACCCGAGCCGAAGTGGTCATCATGGCGATGCATATCCAGACTGCAATTGAGCTGAGTAATCGTTTCACCAAGACTGATTCGTATCAGCCGTTGGCCGTGGTTTCTTGGGATTCGCGAAACGTCCCCGATGACATCCACGATCCTCGAAGGCCCAATCAGACGCGCGGTAGATTCATGTATAAGTAAAAGTATGATGCTCCCAAGTCCGACTTGATCGAGTACGTGAAATCACTGTAAACACGGTGACGCGTGTTCGAGTCGGGCCGGACCAATCCCTGAACTAACTACGTGCTGCGTGAACCATCACGGGCAGCGTGATTGAGCCGTCAGGCAAGTTGTTTTTACGGCGAAGTTCTACAGCCGTTCACAAATGCCGTGATTCGCGTTTACGATGAGGCTGGCAACGTCATCGAAACGCACGAGGGCGCGGGCGAGTTCAGAGACTCTTTAGGCCGCGGCGCCTCGGATTTTTATGAAAGCCAACAGTTAAGCTTGGCTGTTTTTGGGCTTTATCGCTGTTTTTTGGAGATTATCCTAGGAGCGTGAGCGGCGAGCAGACCGGCGGCGCGTCGGAGGTGACGCAGCGTGAGTTTGCCAGTGGACAAAAACTCTTCGGTCGTTTCACGCTCATTAAGATTTTGGGCAGAGGCGGAATGGGAATTGTCTGGCTGGCGCACGACGAAGAATTAGAACGCTATGTTGCGCTCAAATTTCTACCCGACTTGCTCATTCAGGATGCTGCCGTGCTAAGCAATCTCAAGCGCGAGACCAGACGTTGCCTGGAACTCACCCACAAGAACATCGTGCGCATTCATGACTTCGTGCACGACGAACGCTCGGGCTGCATTTCCATGGAATACATCGATGGCGACACACTATCGAAATTGCGCTGCGACAAGGAGCGCAAGGTCTTTGAGGCGGCCGAACTGAGCGATTTGATGAGCCAGCTTTGCGACGCGCTGGACTATGCGCATAACTACGCGCGGATCATCCATCGCGATTTGAAGCCAGCTAATCTGATGGTCAATCAGCGCGGCGAGCTCAAAGTGTCTGATTTTGGGATCGCCCGCAGCCTGGGTGATTCGATGAGCGTGATTACGATGGCGGGTGGCCGGAGCGGGACACTCGCTTACATGAGTCCGCAACAACTGGAGGGCGAGCGCGGCACGCATCTGGATGATATCTATTCGTTAGGCGCGACCGTTTACGAATTGCTTACCAGCAAGCCACCCTTTTACATCGGCAACATCGATCGACAGATTCGGGAGAAAATTCCCCCATCGATGACCGAGCGCCGAAAAGAGTTCGAGATTGAGGCGGCGCCGATTCCGGCGGTATGGGAAGGATGGGTGGCGGCATGTCTGGCGAAGGATCTGGGGCGGCGGCCACAGTCAGTGAGGGAGATTGCTCGTCAATTGCAGATGCCTTTACCGGAAGCGCGCCCGCCGTCGGTGAAGCCGTTCTTTCCGCTACCGAAAAAGAGAGTTCTCGCCCTCGCGCTCGCATCGCTCTGTTTGCTCGCCCTCAGCACATGGTATTTCGGAGTCTTCAAACGAGGAGAACGCGGCACTGAACCAGCAGTTGCACGTCCGGCACAAATAGGACCGGCAGCCCTAGCAACTGCTCCTGAAAAAAGCATCGCTGTCCTGCCCTTTGAAAATTTGAGCGAGGAGAAGCAAAACGCTTATTTCGCGGATGGTGTGCAGGATGAAATTCTGACTGATCTGGCGAAGATCGCCGACCTGAAAGTGATCAGCCGGACAAGCGTGATGCAGTACAAAACTGGTGTTGCACGCAATCTCCGCCAGATCGCGCGAGAACTTGGTGTTGCGAACATTCTCGAAGGCCGCGTGCAGCGCGTTGGCAACCGCGTGCGCGTGAGCGCACAACTACTCGATGCACGTAACGATGTTCATCTTTGGGCTGAGCATTACGACAGGCCGCTAGATGACGTATTTGCAATTCAAAGTGAAATCGCAACAGCGATTGCGGATCAACTCCGCGCTAAGCTTTCGCCCAGTGAGAAGGCCGCAATCGAGCAAGCGCCTACAGCCGATCTCGCTGCTTTCGACCTTTACACCCGCGCCAAGACATTGCTGCACAGGTCTCTTTACAGCGGGGCAAGCACGAAGGACAATCTTTTGCAAGCCGTTGAGCTGCTCAATCAAGCGGTCACGCGCGATCCTAACTTCCTGCTCGCTTCCTGCCGATTAGCATTTGCGCATGACGTGCTTTATCTCGCTAATATAGACCACACGCCAGCGCGCCTTGCTTCAGCGGACGCCGCTCTGCAAACAGCTTTACGTTTCCAGCCGGATGCGGGAGAAACGCACCTTGCCTTAGCGCGGCACCTCTATAGCGGTTACCTCGATTACGATCGCGCGAGGCAGGAACTGGCCATCGCGCAACGCACTTTGCCTAACAACTCCGAACTCTTTGAGTTGAACGGATTCATTGACCGTCGTCAAGGTCGCTGGGAGGAGTCGACGCGTAACCTGGAAAAGGTCCTGGAGCTCGATCCACTAAACTTTTTTACTCTTAGCCAGATCTCGACTAACTACTACTGCCTGGGCAGATATGAACAGATGGCTGCGGTTTTGGATCGAACGCTGGCCATTGCACCGAAAGACGTGGTAACTAGGATTACGCGCGCCCAAGTCGATCTCCATTGGCGCGCTGATCCCAAGCCGTTACATACGACGATTGACACTATTCTTGCTGAAGATCCCTCTGCCGCTCCGACCGTGGCCAATATTTGGCTGAATCTTGCTCTTTGTGAGCATGACGCCATCGCTGCCAATCGGGCGCTCGTGGCGCTCTCCGGTGATTCCTACCGGCTGCTTAATATGGTTTTGAGTCCAGCATTCGTTGAAGGATTGATCGCTCGCATTCGTGGAGACGCTGCCGCGGCACGCGCCGCTTTTACCACCGCGCGCGCTCAACAGGAGGAAATAATTCGCAAGCAGCCCGATTATGCCCCGGCGCTCTGTGCCCTGGGTCTGATCGACGCAGGACTTGGGCGGAAGGACGACGCATTGCGAGAGGGTCGGCGTGCGGTTGAGCTACTTCCAGTTGAACAGGATGCCTTCGCCGGTTCGGATATGATTCACTTCTTCGCCGTCATCTGTGCCTGGACCGGCGAGAAAGAACTCGCCTTGCAACAACTGACTCTCTTAACAAAGATTCGGAACCCGTTATTAACCTACGGCCGGCTGAAACTGCACCCATTCTGGGATCCGTTGCGGGGCGATCCGCGCTTCGAGCAAATCGTTCAGTCGCTCGCGCCGAAACAATAGAGCGAAAACTTTTCGGACAACTTCTGTCGCTCACTCCCGCGCTGCTCCGGCTCGATCCGATGTTCGATCCACTGCGGAATGGTCCGCGCTTCCAAAAAGTCGCCGTGCCTGGACCGAAATGGCAACCAGAATAACGCCCAAGGCACGCTGTGGCATGCCGAGCCAAGCGCGATCAGAAACGAAATCGACTACGCGAAGTTCTACAGCCGTTCACACAATGCTGTAACTCGCGTTTACGATCAGGCTGGCAACGTGACCGAGACGCACGAGCACACGGGCGATTTCAAAGAGTGGTGAGCGCGAAAATGTTTGCGACTACGGGGTCAGTTGGGCCATCCTAAAGATTGTTCTGGGGGGAACAGCCGCCTCTCGCACCTGTCGGGTGGCGGCGGTAATTTTTTGATCAAGAAGTCGGATGATATGACGAAGCTCTGACCCGGAAAAAATAAGAGACCGCACCGCGGGATGGAACCACCGTGCGGCTCTCTCTCTGCCCGTTATTGAACCCTGAGCAACCCGTAGGCGTGGCCGTGGCCTCTGCCACCTTTGGCGTCTTTTTTGGGCTTAAGGTCTTGGACTTTGATCGCTTTCTTCGCTTTGTTTTTCTTTGTCTTGGCTTGCATGTTGTCTTTCACTTGTTTGTTGTTGTTTGTGTAGTTTCAGCGGTGCCGAACAGTTGATGCCCGCCTGTAACGTCCTGTTTTGGAATCAGATCAACCAGGCGAATCAATTTTTCTTTTCTGCGCTTGCGCCTTTTACTTCCTAATTCTGCGGCGGGCGCATTTTTTTTGCTCTTCGATGCACTCACTGCGTCTTTCTGTTGTCAGCATTCATGCCAAGTTCCCAACGGCAGGGATAAAGGAGAGATGGTCGCTACGTTTATTCTTAAACCAGAGGCGTTTATGCAGCGAATTTATTTCTCTAATCCCCCAAACCGCTATTCCCCTAAGAGCGAATTTCTAGCTTCATTATTAGGCCATGTGCGTTAAATTGAAGCCAACGGTGATTTATTTTCGGGCCGCCGGCCACAT
>DATFXC010000027.1:0-3613 GCA_035258625.1 Candidatus Udaeobacter sp.
CAACGCGCAGTTGGTTGATACGCGCAGCTACAGTCAGTTATGGGCGCAGAGCTATGATCGCGACCTGGCAGATGTATTCGCGATTCAAAGTGAGATTGCTGAACGGATTGTTTCTCAGCTCAGATCCCAGCTCTCGCCCCAGGAGAGAGAAGCCATCAAGCAAAAACCGACCGCTGATCTAGCTGCTTACGACCTCTACTTGCGCGCACAAGAACTCTTTGCCGACACGTCGGACCCAATTCACGCCAGGGAGAAGCTCCCTCAAGCGGCCCAACTGCTCGATGAAGCTGTCGCACGCGATCCGAATTTCTTACAGGCTTGGTCTCTGTTGTCCAGGGTACATGGCGCTGCCTACTTTAGGGGCCATGACCACACACCTGCCCGTCTCGGTCTGGCTAACGCGGCCGCGCAAACCGCTCTGCGCCTTCAGCCGGATGCGGGCGAAGCCCACCTCGCTCTGGCCATTTATTACTACAATGGATTCCGCGATTACGAGCGGGCTCGCAGCGAGCTCGTTATCGCCCGGCGCGCACTGCCCAACAGCGCTGATGTATTCCGATACACGGGCATGATCGACCGCCGCGAAGGCCACTGGGACGAGGCCACCCGAAATCTGGAGCGTTCCCTTGAGCTGGATCCGCGCAACTTCTTCACTCTCCAGCAACTCGCTTTGGCTTACGGGTGGCAGCATCGCTACGCCGACGAAGTCCGAACCTATAATCGAGCACTGGCGATCATGCCGGGCGACCCGGCAACTCGCATAAATCTGGCGCTGGTTGCGTTAGATTGGCGAGCGGACATCAAACCTTTTCAGGCCACGCTAGCCACTTTGGTCGCTGAGAACCCCGGCCTGCCGCTCGATTTAGATGCTCTTCGCCCTGCGCTGTGCGAGCGGCCTCCGACAGCAGCAACCCGGGCGCTGGCAAACTATCCGCGCGAGGGCGTCGTAAATAATGGAGTCAACAATCCCCGCGCCTATTGGGCTGGCGTCATTGCTCGTTGCCAGGGCGATTCAGCCAAAGCGCAAGCCGCGTTTACCGCCGCGCGCAGAGAAGTCGAAAAGACAGTGGAAAGGCAGCCCGACTTCGCTGCCGCTCTCAGTTTGCTGGGGATGATTGACGCTGGCCTGCAGCGAAAAGAAGAGGCGCTAAAAGAGGGTCAACGCGCGTGTGAATTGCTTCCCATTTCCAAAGATGCTATCGACGGCGCGGCCCTAGCCATTAATCTGGCGCAAATCTACGCCTGGACAGGCGAGAAAGATCGGGCGATCGAACAGATCGCCGCGGTGGAGCGCGTCCCAAATACCCTCAGTTACGGGCTTCTCAAACTCCATCCTTACTGGGATTCACTGCGCGGCGACCCGCGCTTCGAGAAAATCGCCGCCTCCCATGCGCCAAAAGAAACAGCACCAGCAAACGCTCGGCGCGACGACAAAAAATGATCTTACGGCTGTTTGAACTCGCTCGCGTGCTCGTGCATCTCGATCAGCTTGCCCGCAGCATCTGACCCCAGTGCGGCTTCGCCCGCACTTGCGCGGCTGCCGGAACGGTGGCTGAGTTTATTGATTCGCCGATGCGAAGTGGTCTCCAAAGCCATTTATTTTGTGCGGCAGTTGCTTTTTTAGCTGCGTGCCAGTCGCCACCGGTAAATCAGGGAACCCAGCCTAACAAGCCCGGCTCAACAGCTGCGCAGCCAACCACGCCGTCCTCGTATGAGGCCCAGTCCTTTGACCCCACCATCTGGCAAGAATCTGGGATCGGTCTTCGTGGCGCGAGTTACTTTGGCAGGGGGCGGTGAGATACTTTTTTCGGCAACCCCTACGTCCGGCGCCGGCGTTTTGTTTTGCGTTGGGTCGCGCGTTTCTTGCGGCGCACCAACAGCCGGTGTGGTCGTGGTGCACCAGTGATCTGCTCAGGCTTGCCACCTATGATCCCTGCAATGCGCAGCTTGAACTCCTCAACGGTTTCGACTCGGCGCTGTTCGTTCATTACTCGACTCGCCCTCGGAAGAATAAACGACTCAGACGATCTGATTTCAATTAGAGTCATTTAATGGATTCGAGATAAAACGTCACGGTTAACACCTGAGGTTCAAGCTCAATAAACGCGCTAACCTTTCGTCCGCGTGCACAACGAAGCGCCTTCCGTCGTCGCGGTGCGCGTCCACAATCCAGATCGTTCGCCCCTGAGAATCAATGGCTGAGACCCAGCCCAGGCTCCAACCGGCCTTGTTAAGTCTGTCGGCAATAATTTCCCAGTACTTCATTTTGATGCGCCGCTGCTGTTCATATCATTTTGTCGTTGCCTTGTGCAGAACAAAAGCGGCAGAATTTTGGGGCGTGAAGCACTGGAAAGCCACGCTGGTAATCTTAGCGGTGTTGTCTGTCTCACTCGCGGTGGCTGAGGACTTCAAAACGATCAACGGCAAGATATACAAAGACGCGACGATTAGCCGTGTCGAAGCCGACGGGCTCATCCTGAGAACCAAAACGGGAATTTCTAAGGTCTATTTCATTGAACTCCCTAAAGACGTTCGGGAACGGTTTCTTCCAAGTCCTGCGAAGACCGTCGCAGCGCCGCGCGTGCCCGAACGGACGCCGATCGAGTCAAAAGGTTGGGTAGCGACAATGGCAAATCCGAAATCTTTTGTGATACTCTTCGTCACCGGGACTGTTATCATAGCCGGGGTGGTATTTGCTATCGTCCGTAGTCGTCGCAACCGGGAAACAGGCTAATCCAGCGACTCGCTACCAACAATTCTAGTGTTGGCTTGAAGGTTGCGTCTTCGTCTTGCCTAGTTGGTCAATCGCTTGCTCCTGCTGTGCGATATATACATTCTACGAGTCTTTGGAATCGCCCTTGTGCTCGCCTGTTTCGATCACGTTGCCTGATTCATCACAAACGCGAATCACAGCATCATGTGAACGGCTGAAGCGATTAATCGCAGTTGACCGCCCTGCACATCGGCGTACGTCAACACCACATGACGTTGCGAAAAACTTTCAGTTATTTCAAATCTGTAAGCGCAACAGAGAACTCGAGAAGATAGACGCCATCCTTGTCGTAGTACATGAAGGCATATGTGCAGCCGTGCTCAAGTGGCCAATCGATTTTGTGTCGAATCGCATCGACCATATTGGAACGTGTGTCTTTTAGAAACTGTTGCTTCTCCGCAGTGGTAAAACTGGCAGCCGACCTGTTTTCAAAACTGTACGTGTAAATCAACCTTCGGTGGTCCACGTCCGCCGTTACCTTGTCCCATCTGAGTCCGCGCTCTCCTCTCTCCGGAAGAACATGATTAAAAGCAGCCGCGATGCGAGTCAGCACAGCTGCGAAATCGGAGTCTTGCTGAGCTGGAGCGCTGAACTCACTGACAAGCACGCCACCAATGCAAACGAGCGTGGTCAATGCACAGAAATTCTTTGGCAATTCCTGTTTCCTCCGTGACAACGAGTAAAAAACTCGTATGAAGCTCGTGTTACCTAACACTTCATTGATTGTCAAGCGGTACGCTGGTCGATTGACAACCTGTCGAGGCCTTTTCAAAAAGATTGTCGGCAGAGGAGCGCGAGAAAATTCCGCCTATGAAGGGCGAATAGAACTGTTTGAAATCG
>DATFXC010000028.1:0-7704 GCA_035258625.1 Candidatus Udaeobacter sp.
CCCTGCAAAATAGCAGGTTCGTGATGCGCCGGGTTCTTCGTTCTTAAATCGGTCACTTTCCAAGTGTAGCGGCAGGCGTGTCGCCTGCAAAATCGCCGATGGTCCCAGCCGGCACGGCTGCCTCTACAGGTTAACCGGCAAATACCGGCTTCTCGCGGCAGCAAATTTCGAGTTTGTTGCCGTTGGGGTCTTCGAAAAAGAAGGCGTAGTAACCCGGACTGTAGCCCTTGCAAACTTCCGGCCCCTCAAGGTTTTTCCCGCCAGCGTCGCGCACCAGTTTCGCAATCCGATCCACTTCTTCGCGCGTGTCGGCCCAAAACGCGATGCGCGTGCGATTCGGTTTGTGGTTTTTATCCGGACTAAGGCCAAAAAATTCCGCCGGTTTGTCGCCACCGACGGAATAAAAAGTATGGAAGTATCGCCCGGGTTTTTCGTGAACAAATCCAAGCTGTGGCAAAAATTTTCGGTAAAACTTTGTCGCCGTTTCCATGTCTGTCACCCGCAAATCGATGTGATCGAAGCAACGCGTTTTCATGTTCCGATTCTCAATCTCATTGCGGCGCAATTCAATCGGTCGTGATCGCGAAGGTGGGGCGCGCAATCTTCTGCACGCCGTTTGCGATTCGCAAAGATCGGCGCGCACGGAGTGACGCGCCCTACCGACGATCCAAAAACCGCGCTAAAATCGGTCTCAGTTTCTCTATCGTCGCTTCCGGCCACAACTTCCGGTCGGTCACTAGCGCCGTATCCAACGCGGAATGTTCCGGCCAGTTCGGCTCGGTCGGAATTTGCGGCACCACGTCCACAATGACTCTCCGGGCTGTCTCTGCATTTGCGTCCAGGTGACTGAGAACTATCTCAGCCGTGACCGGTTCCTCTTCGATTTTCCAAGAATCGTAATCAGTGATCATGGCCATGGTGGCCAATGCGATCTCCGCTTCGCGAGCCAGTTTTGCCTCCGGAAGATTGGTCATGGCGATCACGTCGAACCCGTTGCGGTGATTGAATTCAGATTCCGCACGCGTCGAGAACGCCGGACCGTCCATGTTCACGTAAGTACCGCCGTTGTGAACCGTGTATCCCAGTGACCTGGCCGATTCGGCCAACAGGTTGCGCAGATTCGTGCTAATGGGTTCGGCAAATCCAACGTGCGCCGCAATGCCTTCGCCGAAAAATGTATGCGCCGTCCGTTGACTGGTGCGGTCGTAAAACTGCGAGGGCAAGACCAGATCTCGCGGCGCGTATTTTTCCTGCAAGCTGCCGACCGCTGCCACTGAAATGATCCAGCGAACGTTCAACGAGCGAAGCGCGTAAATGTTGGCGCGATGATTTATTTCGTGGGGCAGAATCCGATGGCCGCGGCCATGTCGGGGCAAAAAGTAAACCTGACGCTCGCCTAGTTTTCCACCGACGAGTCCGTCCGAAGGCGGTCCAAACGGCGTGTTGATTTTGTGTCCAGTCGCATCGCGCAACTCCTTCATCTGGTACAGACCGCTGCCACCGATAACCCCGATCGCCGGAACATTTCCATTCATAGGCGCTGCGATTTAAGACACGAATTACACGAATTGTCACGAATCTCGGACACCAATTACGTAATTTGTCGGTAGGGGCGTAGTCCTCTGCGCGCCGATCACGATGTAAAAGACGGCGCGCACAGGAGTGACGCGCCCTACCTGGCGCCCATGAACGCACTTTGGACGAACGTCGGCTGCCCGTGTATTGTTTTCGCCCGTCGATGCCCAAGTTTTTCATCAAAACTTATGGTTGCCAGATGAACGAGCGCGACTCGGAACAGGTGGCGCATTCGCTGTTGGCGCGCGGGTACGAACGGGTCGGGCACGAGTCGGAAGCTGACGTAGTCCTCCTGAACACTTGCAGCGTGCGTGACATGGCTGATCAAAAAGCGCTTGGCAAGATGGGCATGCTCGGGCGGCTGGCGAAAGAAAGGCCGCATGTGGTGTTCGGGTTCCTCGGCTGCATGGCCCAGGCGCGCGGCGCGTCGCTCCTGAAAGATTTGCCGCACGTCGATCTGGTCGTTGGCACACAAAAGTTTCACCGGGTGACCGATTACGTGGATGAGCTCGTGGCGAGGAAGGCGGCGCGGAATTTAGAAAACGCCCAACGCTCAACGCCGAACGCCCAACGTTCAATGGGAAGGCGTATGGACGATCTGCGATTTTCGATCGTTGATGTCGAGGAGGAAGCTGGTTCGCAATCGACTATCCGCGACCAGCAACTGACGCCCCGGCAGGCGACGGCATTTGTTTCGATCATGCAGGGATGCAACATGCACTGCACTTTCTGCATCGTGCCGCAGACGCGCGGCGCAGAACGCAGCCGTTCGATCAACGACGTCGTGGTGGAAGTGCGCAAATTGGTTTCACGGGGCGTCAAAGAAGTTACGCTGCTAGGGCAAATCGTGAATCTTTATGGTCGCCACGAATTTCCGAAGATCGACACCAATTCCCCCTTCGTGCAGTTGCTCGAATCCGTTCACGAGGTCGAAGGACTTGAGCGACTTCGTTTCACTTCGCCGCACCCAATCGGGTTCCGCCAAGACTTGATCGAGGCGATTTCGCGCCTGCCGAAACTTGCCGAGCACGTTCATCTGCCGTTGCAATCGGGGTCCAACAAGATTCTCAAAGCGATGCACCGAGCATATACCGCGGAGAAATACGTCGATCTCGTCCAACGAATCCGGCGGGCGCGCGAGGGCGTCGCGATTACGACCGACATCATCGTCGGATTCCCCGGCGAAACCGAGGATGACTACTGGCAGACACGCGACCTGGTCGAGCAAATCCAATTCGACAACGCGTTTGTTTTTCGCTATTCACCCAGGCGCGGTACTTCGGCCGCCGCGATGCCGGATCAGATCGATGAGCATCTTAAAGAAGAGCGCAATCAGGATCTGCTCCAAGTCGTGAACAAATCGAATAGACAAATTCTCGAACACCTGGTCGGAACGGAAGTGGAAGTTCTTTGCGAAGGCCCAAGTAAGACAAACAGAGAGCGCTTAACCGGCCGCACCCGCACGAACAAGATCGTCGTATTTGAAGGCGACGAAAAACTCCTTGGAGAACTCGTGGATGTCCGAATCGAGCAAGCGAACGGTTTTAGTTTGTACGGCATTCCGCTGGCAGAATAGCACATGCTTCCGGGTTCCTTTCCGGCAGCGCAAACAATCGCAGGTTGAAAACTAGCGCCATCCTAACGAAACTCACACGCTATCAGTGAATTTCGACGCATGATTTACCATCTCTCCCTGCACAGCGCAGGAATTATCGCGGGTGCTTTTCTCATCGTAGTCGGCCTGATTGGGCTGATAAAACCCGACTTCGCGAGTGTGGTGAAACGGTTTCCTCGCTCTCGCGCCGCGGGAATTGTGCTGCTTACCATTTGCCTGGCTTGGACGTTGTGGCTGCTTTCCACCATCCAGATGGGCGAATTCGCCGGCTTCCGTCGTCCCCTTTTGATTGGCTTGCCAATCGGTTACGTGCTTGCACTGCGTTTTGTTGACGAATTCCTCGCAGTGCGCGCTCTTGGAATTCTTTGTTTGCTGGCGGCCGAACCGCTGCTTGACGCCGCCTTTTTGCGTTACGAAACGAGCCGCTTGCTCGTAACAGTATTTGCTTATTTGCTGATTATCGCCGGTTTATTCTGGGTCGCGGTGCCGTACATCCTTCGGGATCAAATTAATTGGATCGCGCGGAGCGTTTTTCGCTGGCGCTGTCTGCATGCGGTCGTATTGGCTTACGGCGGCGTCATTCTCGGGTTCACGTTTACACAGTATTAAAAGGACTCGCTGTAGCCACCGGCCTGATTTCATGATGAACACGGCCCACAGGGCCGTGGCTACACAAGAAAGCATGAACCGCATTCTGGTGATCCGCGGCGGCGCAATCGGCGATTTTATTCTCACTTTGCCGGCGCTGAAGGCACTGCGTGATGCCCGGCCGCATGCGCACATCGAGATCCTCGGTTACAAGCACATTGCAGTGCTTGCTGAGAATCGGTTCTACGCGCAAGCAGTGCGCTCTATCGAATACGGACCGCTCGCCAGATTTTTCGCGAACACCCCGGAGTTGCCTGCAGAACTGGCAGATTATTTCGCGACCTTCGATTCGATCATCAGTTACCTATACGATCCAGATCGGGTCTTTGAAAAGAATCTGCGCCGATGTGGCGCTGAAAATCTGATTTGCGGGCCCGCCAGGATCGTCGAAAACGCCGGCCACGCTGCGCACCAGCTTGCGCGACCGATCCAGGAGTTGGGAATCAACATTCTCGATTTTAACGAGAGGATCTTCCCCTCGACAGAAGATCGGAAGTGTGCGCGCGAGTTTCTCGCGTCCGTGCCGCAACCGATCGTCGCGATTCACCCCGGCAGTGGCAGCGAAGCAAAGAGCTGGCCGATCGAAAACTGGATTGACTTGTTTTCACCAGGCAGTCGTTTCGCAGACCTCGAAGGCCCGTTGGCGATCTCGGGCGAGGCAGACAAAGCTCAGACCGAACAATTGGAACGCGAATGGAAGAATCGCGATGTCCGTTTTGCCAGGAACCTGCCGCTGCCTCGCCTCGCTGCTGTACTTGAGCACTCCGTCTTCATTGGACACGACAGTGGAATTTCGCATCTCGCCGCGGCCGCTGGGGCGAATTGCATTCTGCTCTTCGGGCCAACCGATCCCAACGTGTGGGCCCCTAAGAACAAGAATGTGCGAGTTCTCAGGGCGCAAAGCGGAAAGCTCAGTGATCTCGGAACCGAAACAGTCGAAGCAGCTCTCGCTGACATGCTATGTGGCTAATACACCAAACGCCTTCTCGGCTGTGGCGCGCGCCGTCCTCAGAGCATAGCTATTTGCCGCAACCAAAATGTCCGCTGAGGACAGCGGACTCTACAGCATTGTTGCTGCTTTTATTCTTCGTAGCCCTTTGAAAACTTTTGATGCCATTTCCAGGCGCTCTCGATAATGGCGTCGAGCGATTGGAACTCCGGTTTCCAGCCAAGTTCTTTCTTGATTCTTTTTGAGGACGCGATGAGCCGGGGCGGGTCGCCTGGTCTGCGTGGTTTTTCGATCGTCTCGATTTTTCGCCCAGTGATTTTGCGGCACGATTCGATCACTTCTCGAACGCTGGAACCGCCGCCGGTCCCGAGGTTGTAACAGCCGCTGGCGGCTTCGCCGAGAGCCAGAATATGCGCCTGGGCCAGATCGAGGATATGAATGTAGTCGCGAATACATGTTCCATCAGGCGTGTCATAGTCAGTTCCATAAACTTCGACATTCGGCTTTTTACCGAGCGCCACCTGTAGCACAGTCGGAATGAGATGCGTCTCAGGTCGATGGTCTTCGCCAAATTTCCCCGATGCGCCGGAAGCATTGAAGTAGCGCAAGCAAACAAATTTCACGCCATAAATCTCATCGTACCAACGCAGAATTTTCTCGAACGCTAGTTTGGATTCGCCGTAGGGACTGATGGGGCGAGGCTCCAACGTTTCGTCGATTGGCAGCCGATCGGGCGGCCCAAAAATGGCGCAGGTCGACGAAAAGACGATCCGCCGGACATCAGCCGCGACCATGGCATCGAGCAGATTCAATCCATTGCAAATGTTATTCCGAAAATATTTCGAAGGATTCTGCATTGACTCGCCAACCAACGCGTTGGCGGCGAAATGCATCACCGCGTCCGGGTGATGAATCGAAAGGGCAGCCTGGATTTGCTGGCGATCCGCAAGTTCGCCTTGAATGAAATGCGTCCGGGAATCAACGGCGCCCCGGTGCCCTTCACTCAGATTATCAAAAATGGCAACTTCATGCCCCTTATTCAGCAAAAGCTCGGCACAAACGCTCCCGATGTAGCCCGCACCGCCAACGACAAAGATTTTCATTGGCGGGAAAAATGCAGCGTGATCAGCGGTAAATCAAAAGCAACTCGCTGGGTGAGCGCTGCCTTTGGCGTGTCTGCTTGTCGCTTGTCGCTAGTTTGAAACCGAAGCGCGCCGCGGAGTATTTTGCGCAACGGTTTTGCCTTTCTTTTTTTCCAAGGCTGCAACCATCTTCCGAACGCAATTGTGTTTGCGCCGCGGGGCTAAAACTTTCAAACTTTCTTCCTCGGAGCCCCATTGCAAAATGTCGATGTCGACATAGCGGACACCCCACTTTTTCACTTCCGAGCGGGTGGACTTATAAAGATCGATGGTGTCGGTGCCGACCAACGCGTTCCCGTAATCGTCGATGACGTATTCTTCGTTCGTATCGGCTAGACGAAAGCGCGTTCCGAGAGGGTATCGCGACCAATCTGAAGCGGCACTCAACACCTGCCGACCGGAAAGATAGCTGCCCACCGCATTGTGAGCCCCGCTTCCTCCCTCGTGATGCGTGTACGCGGTAGTGCGCACCTTTGGAATGTGCTGTCCACTGGTAAGGGTCGGTTTCGATTGCGTCGCGCAGCCTACAACAAAGCAAGCTAAAGCTGCCGCGAGCGCCAGGTTAAGGCATCTAGGCATCGGCGTTCGCGCGTTTAATAGCAGCCCGGGCTACCAGAGGCAAGCGATTTTTACGGAAATTCCCTAGGGAAAAACTATTACTAACGTCGCAGCCCGGTTTTCAACACGACGGCTCTCTGGCGACAATCGAGCGCTAATGCGCCGCCGCTTCCGAAAGCTCGCTGGTGCAATGTGGACAACGCGTCGCCTTAATTGGAATCTTCATCGCACACGCCGGACAATCCTTGGTGTCGACTGGTTTTTCGACTGGTTGTCTAAGTTGATTGATGATCCGGATAACAAGAAATATCGCGACCGCAACGATCAAGAAGTTGATCACGAGAGTAATGAAGTTGCCGTAGTTGCAGGTGATCGCTCCGGCTTTCGCCGCATCAGCGGGAGTATTGAAAGCAGCCGAGCCGTCTTTGGCGGCCCGCAAAACGAGAAACTTGTTTGAGAAATCCAATCCGCCAGTGAGCAAGCTGATTGGCGGCATGACCACGTCTTTGACTAATGAATTGACGATCGCGCCGAATGCCGCGCCGATGATCACGCCGACCGCGAGATCGACAGCGTTGCCTTTGATTGCGAATGTTTTGAATTCCTCCCAGATTTTCTTCATACGACGATATTGACGAGCTTTTTAGGAACGACAATCACATTGCGAACGGTTTTCCCGGCGATCCGGTCTTGAACTTTCGGGTTCGAAAGCGCGACCGCCTTCAACGCCTCCTCGGTGGCCACAATTGGCATCTTGATTCGATCGCGAAGTTTGCCGTTTATTTGAATGACGATTTCAACTTCGTCTTCAATCAGCAAATGCTCATCGTAAGCCGGCCATGATTGTTGGGTAACATCTCCGCGCGCATCGCCAAATTCAGCGCTCAATCTCTCCCACAACTCGGACGAAATGTGCGGCGCGAACGGATTGAGCAAAATCAAGAAAGTTCGCATCGACGCCCGCGGAATCGTTTCGACGTTAGTAAACGCGTTCACGAAAATCATCATTTGTGAAATCGCCGTATTAAACGAGAACGATTCGATGTCCTCAGTGATTTTTTTGATCGTGGCATGCTGCAACTTTTGCTGCGCCTTGCTGGCATCGATGTCTCTGATTTTGTCGGATAATTCCCATTCGCCTGCCTGGTTCTCTGTCATGAATAAGCGCCAGACGCGCGCAAGAAAACGCGCAACCCCTTCGACGCCGCGGGTGCTCC
>DATFXC010000029.1:0-10451 GCA_035258625.1 Candidatus Udaeobacter sp.
CCACCTTGGCAAGGTGGTGCTCTACCAACTGAGCTACACCCGCAGTTTTGAGAGGGACAATAATGGCCAGCCCACCGCACGACGCAACCTTTTAATTGCGCCCGAATGCTCAAAATTGTTGAATCCAAATCGGACCTTCAGTGCATCCTATGATCAAACAATCTATGAATAAATTATTCCTCCTTTGCATTTGCTTGATGGCACTGACTGGCAGCTTGTTTGCGCAGGTTTCAACCGAAACTCCGATTGCCAGCCCAACAGCAGCGACGGCAGCGACAGCCGCGACAGCAGCAACTTCAATAGCAGCGCCAGCGTCAACAGCAACGACGGCACCGAGTGCACCGTCTAGCTCCGTCTCATCGGATCTCGCCGATAAAATTCACCGGAAACTGGAGAAAAAGCTTGGTCAAAAGCATGGCATCATCATCGATGGGAACGATAAAGATGAAGATCTTGAGAAGATGCGTGATTTCATCGCGATCCCAATCGTGGCGATCGTGTTCTTATCCATATTCGGCGCACCCGTGGCGATTGTGGTCATGATTGGGATATTCTCAATCATCTCGACGCGAATGCGGCAGCGGACCATTCGGATGATGGTCGAGAAAGGTCAGCCTGTTCCGGCGGAACTGCTTGCACCCGAAGTGCGACATGTGCGCCGGCGCTCGGATGTGCGCCGCGGCGTCGTGTGGACGATGGTCGGCCTCGGTCTGATGATCTGGCTTGCAGCGATCAACGAGGAAGGCGGTGCGTGGTCGTTCGGACTGATTCCGTTCCTGATCGGGCTTGGATATTTGATCATATGGAAGTTGGAAAACAAAAAGGACATTCCGCCTCCGCCCCCGGCACCGTAATATTGCGGCTGTGGAGCTCACTGATGCGGACCTCGTTGCGCGAGTTCTTGCCGATGACGATCAGCACGCCTTCGGTGAACTCGTGCGGCGGCATCAATCGAGCGTGCGCGGTTTGCTTCGGCAACTTACGCGCACAGACATCGCTCTGGCAGATGACCTGGCGCAGGAAGCTTTTCTCCGGGCCTACAAAAACATCCGCGGTTTTCGCGGTGAAGCGCGATTTTCCACATGGCTCTATCGAATCGCGTACAATTGCTTTCGCGAGGACGCGCGCCGCCATAAGGAGTTGGTGGGCGTGGATGAAGACCAATGGCAGGCAGAACGGGATCCGCAGACCGTCGATCCCGGTTTAAGACATGATCTTATGCACGCGCTGAGTTTGCTTCCGTTACACGAGCGCACCGCGGTTGTACTTTGCTGCCAAAACGGGCTGTCGCACGATGAAGCGGCGCGCGCTCTCGGTATTCCGCTCGGCACGGTTAAGACGAACGTTCTGCGTGGCCGCCAAAAGTTGAAACGCACACTAGCGGCGTGGGCGCCGAATTGATAAAGTGAATCCGATGATCGACGACGAGACACTAGACCGACAACTGCGTGAAGCCGTGCCCTACATTAACGACGACGGATTCACTGCGCGTGTTATGGCCCGGTTGCCGGCAGCGTCGCGTGAGCCGCGCTGGCTGCGTGCGATGGTTTTAGTCGGGCTGGCGTTACTCGGAAGCGGAGTCGCCTACTTGCTTTCCGGTGGCGGTCGCTTTGTTCGTGAAGGCATGATTCAGATGACCGACTTCCCGATCTGGCTGTTGCTGGTATTCGCCTTTGGCTGCGGTCTAGTGGTCGGCGCGTTTGCGGTCATTTTTGCCATCCGCAAGACGCCCGAAGTCCGCGATCTCGCTCGACTACGGTTTTGAGGCGGCGTCTCGCTTACGCCGCGGCCAGTTTGCGCGCCTTTTGCACATCGCGCTCGATCTGCCGGACCAGCGCATCAACGCTTTCGAATTTCTTTTCGGGCCTGAGATAACAGAGGAAGCGAACTTCCAGATCTTTGCCGTAAATCCCAGCCTCGAAATCCAGCAGGTGAATTTCAAGAACGCGGCCTGATTTGCCGCTGCTAACAGTGGGCCGATAACCGAGGTTCACGACGCCTGGACACCTTTTGCCGTCAAGAGTCGCTTCAGCGAAATACACCCCATTCGGCGGAAATTGTTCGCTGTGAGCGCTGAGGTTTGCCGTCGGAAATCCGATTTTTTTTCCCAGATCGTCGCCGCGCACCACTGTGCCCAAAATCGTGTATTCGCGGCCAAGCATAGCGGCCGCTTTTTGTAGATCGCCCGTCTCCACGGCGCGGCGGATTGTGGTGCTGCTCACAATTTCGTCATGAACGGTCACCGGCGGAATTCCCACAACGTTGAAGTCGAACTCTGTGCCGAGTTTCGTGAGCAACTCGAGATTGCCGCGCCGATTTTTTCCAAACGACCATTCGTGTCCGACGCAAATTTCACGCAGCGGTTTCGAGTGCTGGACTAATTGCCGCACGAAATCCTCCGGTTCAGTAGCAGCAAACTGTCTATTGAATGTGATAATCAGAAGATGCCGCACGCCAAACGCCCGAATCAGGGCGATCTTGTGCGGCGTTGCGGTGAGCAGATGCGGCGCTTTGTCGGGCCGCAGTATTTTCTCCGGGTGCGGATCAAATGTGACTACGATAGCTGTACCGTTCGCCGCCTGAGCATGCTCCGCAGAAGTCGAGATCACTGCCTGATGGCCAAGATGAACACCGTCGAAGACGCCGATGGCGAGAAAAAGTGGGCCGGGCAAATGTGCCAGTTCGGGAATCGAGCGCAGGATTTCCATCAGTAAAATGACAAATGACGAATAACGAATGATGAAACAATGACGAAGCACGAACGACGAAAACATGGTGCGTCCGAATTCATTCGGGCTCCGATATTCGGATTTCCTTCGACATTTGTCATTCTTTTCACGCTCCGCGCATCTTGGAAACTTCCGGCAAACTCAGAATCTGATTGAGAATGTCCTCTCGCGTCGCGTTCTTGATCTCGCCGACAGTGATCGCATTGGCGACGTCGAAGCGGCCGGATTTCGTTCGACGCAGCGATTTCAAATGCGCACCGCAGCCAAGCGTTTCACCGATCTCGTGAACATAGGTCCGGACATAAAAGCCTTTGCTGCACAGCACACTGAAATCGATTTCGGGCAAGTCGGTCCGGTCGATTGTATAGCGATAGACCTGGACGAGGCGTGGCTCGCGCTCCACCACTTTTCCCTGTCGCGCTAGCTTGTACAACGGCACACCGCCGTGTTTTTTCGCAGAAACCATGGGCGGCAGCTGATAAAAATCGCCGCGGAATTTTTCGAACGCAGCCCGGATTTGATTCTCATCCAGCTGAGGCACCGGACGTTGCTGGATCACTTCACCTTCCCGATCCTGTGTGGCGGTCGTTACGCCGAGCACGAACGTCCCCACGTATTCTTTGTCCTCGCTCATGAGTAAGTCCTGAACCTTTGTGCCGCGTCCGATGGTGAGCAAAAGCAGGCCCGTGGCAATCGGGTCGAGCGTGCCGCAATGTCCGATCTTTTTTGTTCCAAGTTTTCGTCGCGCCACTGCAACAACGTCGTGCGACGTCATTCCTTCGGCTTTATCGACGAGCAGAACGCCGTCAGGAGAGGCAGGCGCGCTTAACGGCTGCACGAGTTTCCTCCAGAACTTTTTCTTCGACTTCGGCCAGCGCTCCACGAACGCGCGCGCCGGCAGCGAGTGTGTGGCCGCCACCGCCAAATTTCTGGCAAATTGAGCACACGTCGACCCGTTCATCTTTCGAACGCATGCTGACCCGCACCTTTCCATCAGAAAGTTCTTCGAAAAACACGGCGACGATGACACCGTGAACAGCGCGGAGATGATCGATTAATCCTTCGTTGTCTTCGGGAATCACACCAAGTTCTGCCGCAGTCTTCAAACTGAGACTAAACGTTGCGATTCGCCCGTATTCACTAAAGCGCATCGTTCGTAACAGCTCGCGCAAAAGCTCAAGTCGGCGTCGGGGGTAGCTCTCGTACAGTTGCTGGCTGATTTTCCCGACGTCGAGATCGCCATCTCGCACCAACTCCGCCGCAATCTCAAACGTGCGGGCGCTGGTTTTTGGATATTGAAACGAGCCCGTATCCGTCGAGATTGCAGCGAAGAGATTTTCCGCAATGTCGTGGTCAAAGGGCAGGCCCTGGCTCTTGATCAATCTGAAAATGATTTCTGCCGTCGCGGGGGCGTCTGGGTCAAGGATCACCAAATCCCCATAGCCGGGATTGGTGATATGATGGTCGATGTTGATCCAGATTTTTGCCCACCCGACGGCGGCGAGCGTCGTGCCCAACCGGTTTTGAATTGCAGTATCAAGAGCGATGGCAACATCCACGTGCTCGGCGGTCGCAGGTGGCTTCGTCAGCAATTCCGCGCGCGGCAGGAACGAATATTTTTCGAGCATGCCTTCTTCGTTCCAGATGCGGACGTTTTTCCCGAGTTGCTGGAGTGACAATCCGAGCGCCAGTTGGCTGCCAAGTGCATCGCCATCGGGACGAACATGGCTGAGCACAGCGAACTGCTGATGATCGCGAAGGACGCGGCCGATCTCTTCGAAGGTCGTGTTACTCACTCGTCTTGGCCGTCGCGCTTTCCGAGATCGTCCAAAATTTCAAGCACACGCGCACCTCGCTTGATGGACTCGTCCAGATGAAAGATTAGATGCGGCGTATATTTCAGCACCACGTGGCGTGAGAGTTCGGCCTGCAATGCCGTGCGATGGGCCTCCAGTTTGTCGATCACGCTTGTGCCCCCGTGCGCACCGAGTGTGCTTACGAAAACGCGCGCGCTCTTCAGATCGGCCGAGACGTCGACGGCGTTGATGCTGACCAACGCGCCATCGAAGTTGATTTCGCGCGCAATGATACCACTGAGCTCACGTTTCACGAGTTCGTTTACTCGGAGTTGTCGATGTTTCATTTTTTGTAAGGCGTTTCTGCGAAACGCCGGCGTCCGCCGCGGTGGACGCCTTACAATTTCTGGGCGATTTGCTCGAGCTGATAGCACTCGATCACATCGCCTACCTGATATTCGCTAAAATCGCCGAGCTTGATTCCACACTCCAGACCGGAACGCACCTCTTTCACATCGTCCTGAAAACGGCGCAGCGTCGAAATTCCGCCATCGTAAACCGGCTGCCGTTTTCGCAGGATTCGCGCGCGCGCAACGCGAGCAATCCGACCATCGGTTACCAGGCAACCAGCGACGATGCCTTTGCTCAACTGGAAAATCTGTTTCACCTCCGCGTGTCCAATCACTGTCTCACGCAACTCGGGCTCCAGCAGACCAGCCATGGCGTCTTTGATCTGATCGAGCAATTCGTAAATGATGCTGTAAAGCTTGATCTGCACGCCTTCGCGTTTGGCAGCTGGAACCGCCATGGTCTCAACCTTCACGTTAAAACCGACCACCACCGCGTCGGACGCGCTCGCCAGCAGAATATCCGATTCCGAAATCGGTCCTACGGCCGAATGAATTATCTCCAGGTCGACTTTTTTGCTTTCAATCTGTTTCAACGCGTTCACTATCGCTTCCACCGAACCTTGCGTGTCGGCTTTCAAAACCATCCGCAACATTTTTTTGCCTTCGACCGTTTCGAGTAGCGTCTCGAGCGTAGCGCGTTGCGGAACGAAAAGTTTGCTCGTGCGCTTCGCGTCGAGCCGTTCATCACTCAACTGTTTCGCCGCGCGCTCCGATTCCATGACGAGGAATTCGTCTCCAGCGTTGGGTAGCCCGGTAAATCCGAGAACTTTGACCGGCGTGGAGGGCCCGGCTTGCTTGACCGGTTGACCCCGGTCGTCAAGAAGAGATTTGACCTTGCCGCTATAATCGCCGCAGATAAATGGGTCGCCGATTGTTAATGTGCCCATCTGCACAATTACCGTGGCCGTGGGGCCACGACCCGCTTCCAATTGCGCCTCGATGACGGTGCCGCGCGGTCTGGCAGTAGGTGACGCTTTCAATTCCATTACCTCCGCTTGCAGCGCCATCATTTCGAGCAAGTGATCGATTCCAGTACCTCTGGTTGCCGAGACTGGAACAAGAATCGTTTCTCCTCCCCAATCTTCCGGAGTAAGACTCTGCTCTTGCAGTTGCTTCTTTACGCGCTCTAGGTTCGCGCCCGGAAGATCCATTTTGTTGACAGCCACCATGATCTTCACATGCGGCGCGGCTTTGGCGTGATTGATTGCTTCGATCGTTTGCGGCATGATGCCGTCATCCGCGGCGACAACCAGCACGACGATGTCCGTGACGTTCGCGCCACGGGCGCGCATCGCGGTGAACGCGGCGTGACCCGGGGTATCAATAAACGTAATTTTGTGTCCGTTGTGCTCGACGCTATACGCGCCGATGTGCTGCGTGATTCCGCCGGCTTCACCAGCTGCCACGCGCGTCTTGCGAATAGCGTCTAACAGCGTCGTCTTGCCGTGATCGACGTGTCCCATGAAAGTGATGATGGGCGCGCGAGGCTTAAGTTCCTCTTCCTTCTCAATGACTGGCGGAGGCGGCGCGACGACGGGCTGTTCCACTTTGTGAACGCCGGCGCCTTTCTCCCGCCGCTCTTTTTCCAAAATGAACCCGTGGTGTTCCGCAATCTTTGCAGCGATATCAGGCTCGATTGTCTGGTTGATGTTGGCGAAGATGTTATGGCTCATTAGCTCCGCGATCAGCTGATGCGGTTTTAATCCGAGCTCGGCTGAGAATTGTTTAACAACGATCGGCGGCTTGATAAGCAGCACCTTCTGCTGCGGCGCGCCCTCGACCTCAGCAGCAGGCGAAGTGACCTCGGCGGGTGTTTTCTCCGCTGGTTCAGCGGGCGGGGGCGGCAGTGGAGGCTCGTGCGCAGGCGCGGACAGGGCAGTCTTGGACCTGGTCTCAAGCGACGCGCGGATACGCGAGATCGGTGGCAAAACAGCGCGCTTTGTTTTAATCTCACCGTCTGGAGATTTTTTTGCCGGCCGTTTTCGATCGATCAGCGAGACACTCTCCGGATGCGGAGTGGCGTGTCTGGAAACGTCGGGTTTTTCCGCTTGGCTCGTGAGCCGCTTGGCGGGTGCGGTCGGCGTCGCCGGGGTCTTTAACCCCTTTTTTGGCAGCTTAGCTTTTGGCGCTAGGTCCGCTGGCTTCTGAGGAGCAGCAGTCTTGCGTCCTGCCGCGCTCGCGGCCGGCTTACGCGTTGCAGTTTTGCTGCTCGTCTTCGTTGCCATTGTTGTTCCTGTAAAATTTCGCTCATGGCTCAAGCGTCCTCAACCCGAGCCATGTTAGTGTACTGCTTCCTGCCGGTGCACCGCATCGTGAATTTCGCGCGCCTTTGTTTCGTCGACCGCTAGAATATCCACCAAATCCTGCACGTCCGCATCGCGCAATCCTTCCAGATTAGTAAATCCGGATTTTACCAGAGTCAGCGCCTGTTCTTCGGTGACCGGGAGCGCGCCAGCTAGGATTTGCGCGGCTTGGGCCACCTTCTGTTCTACGACGGTAGTTGCCGACGTGTCCTTGCCGATGTTGATTTCCCAGCCGGTCAGCCGCGAAGTCAACCGTGCGTTCTGTCCTTTTTTCCCGATGGCGAGCGAAAGCTGATCTTCGTCGACGGAGATTTGCACGCTCTTCTTTTCTGTATCGAACACCAAATTCTTTACCTTCGCCGGCTTGAGCGCTTCCAGAATGTATTCCTTTGGATCTGAACTCCACCGGATGATATCGACCTTTTCGTTGTTGAGCTCGCGCACAATATTTTTAACACGCGAGCCGCGCATGCCCACGCAAGCGCCCACCGGATCCACCTTTTCGTTCGCGCTCCACACCGCGATCTTGGTGCGGTAACCGGCTTCTCGCGCAATGCCGCGAATCTCCACTGTGCCGTCGGCGATCTCGCTTACTTCCAATTCAAACAGGCGCCGCACGAAATTGGGATGGCTGCGCGAGACGATAATCTCCGGACCGCGGACGCCGTTTTCCACCGCGACTACGTACGCGCGGAGACGGTCACCCACATTGTAATCTTCCACCGCGACTCGCTCGCGCTGCGGCATCACCGCTTCAAATTTACCAAGATCGAGAATGACATCGGAGCGGTCGAAACGTCGCACTGTGCCACTAACGATTTCGCCTGCGCGATCTTTAAACTCCTCGTAAATCATTTCCTTTTCCGCCTGGCGAATCCGCTGCATCATGGCCTGCTTCGCGGTCTGCGCTGCGATGCGTCCGAAATTCTTCGGTGTGACTTCGACTTCGATGGTATCGCCGACGTTTGCGTCGGGCTTGATTTTGCGCGCCTTCGGGAGCTCGATTTCATCCTGCGGATTGGCCACGTGATCAACGACGACCAAATTTACGAGCGCGCGGATTTCGCCGGTCTTGCGATTAATGTCGATGTGCAAATCGCGGGAGGCCCCGACGCTCTTTTTTGAAGCCGAGAGCAGGGCGTTCGAAACCGCCTCCAGCAGGATTTCGCGTTTGATCCCGCGCTCCCGCTCCAAGTAATCAAGCATGGCAATAAATTCGGCGTTCATAAAAACATACAGCCCGCAGACTAAAAAGAGTGGGATACCAGTTCCCACTCTAATCAGCGCGCGGACTAGGGAGGTAGGTTAGCTTCGTGAAGCGTTCCCGTCAAGCTGCGGTTCGGTTTGATTTGACGTTCCATGCTTAGCTTCGGATAAATCGCGAGCAGCAATTGAGTATTGAAGATCTAGTTAATTCGCGGCTTCGAGCCGCCGGCACAGTTGTGCTCGTGTGGGCCGTAATCTATTTGCCTGCGCTGGGCTCCATCGCCATCAAAGGAGAAGAGGGACGCCGAATTTTGCCGGCTGTTCGAATGATTGAGACGGGCAACTACATCGTCCCGCAAGTGGGTAGTAATCCGTATTACCGAAAGCCGCCCCTGGTCAACTGGCTCGTAGCGGCATCTTTCAAATTCTTCGGAGTGCGCAACGAATGGACGGCGCGGCTACCGTCGGCGCTTTCGGTGCTTGCCGTAGCCATTGCATTTGTCACCGTCGCGCGTCGCAGCCTCGGCGCGAGAGGATCGATGATCGCGGCTATGATCTGGCTGACGAACATCGGTATCATCGAAAAAGGCCGATTAATTGAGATCGAGGCGCTCTATGTCTCGCTTTGCGGTCTCGCGATTATTTTTTGGCTGAGCTTCTTCCTTCAAAAGAAATCGCCGTGGCTCATCTGGCTTCTGCCGTCGGTTTTTCTCGGACTCGGTCTGCTGACAAAAGGGCCCACACACCTGGTATTCTTCTACGGGATAGTGGTAGCGGTTCTGGCCTTTTGGAGAAACTGGCGGCTGCTTGTTCACCCTGCACATTTTGTCGCGCTCATCGTCATGCTTGGGATTGTGGCGGCGTGGGCGATACCGTTTGTCCACAGCGCGACAAGCGAGGTTGCGATGGACAAGTGGTCTGCTCAATACACCGGCCGCTTGAAAGGCATCGATTTCAAATTCTTCAGTTGGATCCAAAACATTCCTCGCGGCCTGATGTATTTTCTCCCGTGGTTTCTGCTGTTTCCGTTTACGCGTTTTTCAAGATTGCACGATGAAACGCAGCGGCGACTGGCCCGCGCTTTGAGTCGGGGAACTGCAGTACCTTTTTTGGCGGTCAACTTGGTTCCTGGTGCGGTCGCTCGCTACAGCATGCCCGCAATAGTGCCTGCGTCCTGGCTGCTGGGGATGATCTGTGCCGGTAACGCATTGGAATGGCCCCGACGCTGGCTGAGAGGCAACCGCGACTGGGCTAGGATCGTGGCGGTCTTTCTCGGGCTTGGGCTAGTGATTGGGGCGATTGGTTATCCCGTTGCCGCAATGATCTTAAAAAACAGGCAGCAGGTGAAAAAGGCCGCGGCAGAAATCAATGCGCTCGTGCCTCCGACCGAGACGCTTTATGCGGTGAATCCAGATTATCAACCGGTCTTTTTCTATGTGAAAGCGCCGGTTCGATATGTGAGCTACGTGAAGAATCTGCCCCGAAATGTGCGCTACTTTATCGTTCGAACTGAGAATCAAGGCGAGGCACTAGCAGCGAGAAAATGGGCGCCGCTGCGCGCCAATCCGATTAGCCGCGTACAAGATTATAGCAAACGCGAGATGGTTCTCTTCAAAGTGGCGCCGCTGAACGAGGATTGACAGACTCGCAGATTGGAATTGGTTAGTATACTAACTAATTTGATTGGAAAGATATGTCCCTCCCCGACAGAGCTGAAACATTTGGGCAATTGCTCCATGGCACGGCCCGTGCATGGCGGCAAAAACTCGACCAGCGCCTCAGACCCATGGGGCTGAGCCAGGCAAAATGGCGGACGTTAATGCATTTGTCGCTGGCAGGGGACGCGCTCACTCAAACAGAAATTGCCGCGCGACTCGGTGTGGAAGAGCCCACGGTGGTAACACTGTTGCATCGCTTGGAGCGCGAGGACTGGATCACTCGCAGCAATTCGCCCCGGGATCGCCGTTGCAAATTAGTGCTGCTCGGCCGGCGCGCGCAGCGGGTAAT
>DATFXC010000030.1:0-2475 GCA_035258625.1 Candidatus Udaeobacter sp.
TTCTTTTTCTTGGCGACATCGTCGGTCAACCAGGCCGGGCTGCCGTGATAGCCCGCTTGCCGGAGTTGAAGTCGAAATACGAATTGGATTTCGTCATCGTCAACGGCGAGAACGCTGCAGGCGGCCGCGGTATCACGGGCAAAATCACCATCGATCTTTTGCGCGCCGGAGTCTCAGTTATCACCAGCGGCGACCATATCTGGGATCAGAAAGAGATTCTATCGTTCATCGCTACTGAACCCCGTTTGTTGCGCCCGGTGAATTATCCTGAGGGCGCGCCGGGTAGCGGATCGATCATTCTTGAAACAGCCAAGGGAAAGATTGGTGTCATCAACGTCCAGGGGCGCACGTTCATGCAGCCGATTTTGGATAATCCATTTCGTGCTGTCGAAGCAGCAGTCACAAAAATGCGTACCGAAACGCTGAACATTATCGTCGACGCGCACGGCGAAACCACGAGCGAAAAAATTGCGCTGGGCCGATTTCTCGACGGCAAAGTGTCCGCTGTCATCGGCACTCATACTCACGTTCAGACAGCCGACGATCAAATCTTTCCCGGCGGCACGGCTTTCTTATGCGACGCCGGAATGTGCGGACCGGTAAATTCCATTCTGGGACGCGCGGTGGATCCGATCATGAATCGGTTTATCTCGAATCTACCATCATCGTTTCCTGTAGCGGGTGGCGAAGTACGCTTGCGCGGCGCTTTCGTTGAAATTGATGAGGCGACCGGTCGTGCCGTGGGTATCACGCGGGTTGATGAGCCGGGCCCCAGTGCGCCGGCAGCATCAGAGCCGGAGCCGAAGATCGACATCGAACAGGGGCCATCGCCGGAACAGACTTGAAACTGTTGAACTTACAGCCAACTATTCATCCCTTTAGGTTCGAATTGTCTAAAGAGTAGCAACGTCCAACAGAAATCTATGAACAGATCCTTTGCTTTTACATTAATCACGGCTTTGGCCCTCGGCGGTTCACAGGTATGCCAGGCAGCGGAAAAAAAGAATCCCGAAGCGAACCGACTGGCCCGCGAGGGCGCTGAGGCCGCTAAAAACCAGGACTTCGACAAAGCGGTTGATCTCCTTAAGAAAGCCACCGCGATGGACCACAAATACGCGGACGAGCTCTCGGCAGTTTATCAACAACGCGGATATGCGGCTGCAAACGACCAGAGATATGGGGACGCCATCAACGACTACGATGAAGCCCTGAAACTCACTCCGCAACAAGCGCCGCGCATTCATGAGCAACGTGCGGCTGTGGAAATGAAGATACAGGATTACGATAAAGCTCTCGCCGACTACTCCGAGCTTATCAAACTGAAGCCGAACGAGATTAAATATCTCAATTATCGCGCGTACATCTACGAGCTAAAAAACGATCTTCAAAATTCGCAGGCGGACAATGAGAAGATTCTGAAGGCGGACCCTAATAATCAAGATGCAAAAGCGCGTAAACAACGACTGGAACAGAAGATTGCCGAAAGGGTGACGGTAACTCCGCCGCCGCGATCACCCACGCCTTCGCCTACCCATTCACCAGCACGCAAGAAGAAGCCCTGAAACGGCCACGTTTTGGAGTACTGCTCTGCTGCGCCGCTTTTCGCGGCCCCTTGCGATTACGCCCCGGTCAGTGCACCGGTCTCTTCGCTTTCCTCAACTGATTTCGGCGCGGTAAATTTTCGTTTCCGGCGGTTCGCTGGCAAAGGCGCCAGCGTCATGGTGATATTGCGACCGGCGATCTTCGGCTCGGTTTCCACCTGCGACATGTTGGAAAGATCGTCACGCACTTTCTCCACTAGATGCGTCCCAAGCTCCTGGTGCGCCATTTCGCGGCCGCGAAATTGCAGCTGAACACGCACCTTGTTCCCGCGGTCGAGGAATTCTTCGGCGTGCCGGACTTTCGTCAGATAATCGTGCTCGTCGATGTTAACGCGGAACTTAATTTCCTTCAGTTTCGCACTGGCCGGCTTTTTATCCTTCGAGTGTTTGGAAATGTCGTATCGGAACTTTCCGAAATCGACTATCTTGCACACCGGCGGATTGGCCGTGGGCGCGACCTCGACCAAATCGAGCCCGACAGTTTGAGCTCTTCGCAAGGCGTCGTTTAACCGCATGACGCCGAGCTGTTCCCCGGTGGACCCCAGAATGACCCGGACTTCGCGAGCGCGAATCCGACCGTTTACACGAATTTGTGGTTGCAGATTAGATTAATCTCCTCACCGGCGGAACGGGAGTGCGCCGCGCCGCCGTAATTCCATTTATCGCAGTTTCGGGTGTTCGCTTTCGCAAACGCCGAGCCACTCATCCTTCGCCACGGCTGCGATTCACCGCAGCGAAGTGCTCGTATTATAGTTCGCAAGCCGAATAGAAGTTGTAGGCAACAATTTCGCACTGGCAAGGTCAAACTCCAACTGATTGCTTTGCTCAATGGCGATCATTTTACCAGCGGCTCGCCAAAGTGCGCTTTGTGCGC
>DATFXC010000031.1:0-5869 GCA_035258625.1 Candidatus Udaeobacter sp.
CTGACCCATAACAAAACTTTCAGGCTGAACATTCGTCGTGCCATCGTCGAAATAATTGCGGAAAGGATCGCCAAAATGGATCACAAGCTCCACGCAGGCGTCAGGCAAAATCCGCTCGCGTGACTTCGGGTAATGGTCGCCTGCGTCCTCGAGCGACCAAATCAATTTTACGAACGGCCCCAGCGGTGGAGAAATCGCGTGTTCGCGAAATTGCGAACGGCTTTCTGGCATTTTCGAAGTCTATTTCGCAGGTTCAGGTTTGCTCAAGCGAAACTCGTCCAATGAAAAACCCGGATCGAAATGTCGATCCGGGTTTCTGGAAATGTTACCCCGCTGATGCCGTTTAGGCGGATCTCCCGTTCCCTTTCGTAACGGGCGGATGACCGTCGCCGCAGCGTCTGACTTCCAATTAAGGCCTGCCATCTTCTCCGAGCGACTCAGCCTCCTCAGGTTAACCAATTATCGGTTCGGGAATCCCACCTGTAATCTCGAACATCGCAGGGTAAGATGTGCGTCACGACCACCCGCGACTGATGAGAGCCGCTGGTTGAGAGTTGAGAGAAAAGCACTGGTTTTCTTCCCAACCCTCAACAAACGACTCTCACAGTTTCAAAGAAGTATTTCGGATTACAGCGTTTAGGAGGATTGTCACAAGAGCAACCTCATCGCGACGACGCCGTAATTGCTTTCGGGTGCTATTGAATGCGTCGTGCGTTAACAAAACTGCTTCCCAGGGATAATAACGAGTGACCAAAGTATGAAAAAGTGCGCTTTTCGTTTTCATCGGCGGCTTTCTTTTTCGATTCGATTCTTGCCGTAGGCCGCACGGCGTATTGCCGCTCCGTTTTGGGTACTTTCATTTGTCACTTAGTTCTACGGAAAAGACGAAACAAAGTTTCCCAAAAACAGCTGAACGGCGATTGAGCCCAGCCTTTAGCGAGCGTCCTCTAGATGAGCACAGCCCGGAAATCTTGGAGTCGCGAAGTTTTAAGTTATGTTTTTCTTGGCATGAGGACAATCGCGAAATCGACCTGGGCTGAAATCCGTACAGCCTACGCATCCGGCATCGGTCTGCGTGAAATCGCCAGAAACATGGGCCTCCCGGAGGGTACGGTACTCGCACGCGCAAAGCGCGAAGGCTGGACGCGACAGATTGAGTCTTCGAAGGCACTCGCCAAGCGCGAGGATACGCCGCTCGCCGTCTCTCCCGTTGAAGCTGTAGCAATGTCCATGCAGCAGCGCGGCGAGCGTCATCTCAACCGCATGGCGGCTGTCTCGGAGCGTGCCGTTGATCACATCGGGGCAATGGACGGTCCCGAAATCCTCAACTCCGTTGATCGAATCGAAAAACTCGACAAGGTTGCGCGCCGGACGTTTAGGCTGGACGACAATCCATTACCCGCTGGCTTCACGTTAAACGTGCTCAGCATTAACAGTCTTGAGATAGACCCCGCGGAATAGGCTACTCGCAATCGGTTGCAATCAGCTGGTGCAATCACGATGGTGGTGCTTTCGGCTTGAAGCCGGGCAAGTTCGCTTGACGAATACTTGGCAAATAGACTGCATTTTCGTGCATTTTCGTGCGTTTTCGTGCGGCTTGTTGCGCGCTCGCTTAATCTCCGGTTTGCCTAGGTAAATCGCAGTTTTAGAGGTGGCTACCCCGCTTGGATTCGAACCAAGAATAACGCCTCCAAAGGGCGCTGTGTTACCGTTACACCACGGGGTATGGGACACGGAGACTTTAGCTTGACCATTTTGAATCAAATCGCAATCGACAAAATGCCCCCACTAAAGCGTCTTAATCGTCAATTATGAACAAAACGCTTTCGCCCCCGCGAAATCTCGGCGGATGCTTTGGGGTCACTCCACTGGTCGGGCGTGCGCCAGCCGTGGACTTTTCATGACCTTGCGCTGGTAATTGGTGAGCCGGCTACGATCCAATTCACCAGAGGCGGTTTCCGCAAGTATGGCTCTGTTCCCACGTATGGCACGACGTAATTGCCGCTCTCGAGCATCTGCACCGACGGCATCACTCGATGGCCTTCCTCGCTGCGAAACTCTGAAGCTCCGAGGTTGGTCAGATACGTCACCGTCCAGATGACAATAATGACGAGAATGCTCGCGAGATGCGACATCGCGAAACTGGTCATGAACGTGTTTTGATTGGAAAGCAAAATTGCCTTCGAACCGGTGTCTAGTCCGGCGTCGAAGATCCAGAGATCCTCGCCACAAACCCAGACAGCGAGCAACTCGCAACCAAAATCACGGTTGAATGAATAACGGTACAGCCAGATCGTGGTTGAACCGTAGGGCAACGAGGCCTTGTTATGGAGCGCACGACATTCCTAAAAAATTATCGCATCCGTCTTAAATACGACGGCAGCCCGTATGAACCCGATCGGAACGGTCCGGCAATTAGCTACGAAGCCGTAGATGAGAGGACTGGCGAGCCGCTTTCTGTAACGCTGATCCCCGCAGAGAGCATCGATCGCTCCGAGCGGGAGCAATTTGAGGAGAATGTATCGGCGGCACAGAAGCTGCGGCACGTCAACATCGCCAAGGTCTTCGATTTTGGACGCGAAGGCGATGATTACGTTTACGTCTCTGAGCGGCTCGCAGGTGAAACACTCGCGTCCTGGGTGCGCAGCCACGGGCCAATGCCAGCTGACGCTGCATTACGAGTCGGCGAACAGATAGTGAGTGTGTTGTCTTCGGCGGGCTTTCACAAGCTGCCGTATCCGTCCATTCAGCCCTCCGACATAATGCTGGTTCCGGGGCAGACGGCCGAAGGCAGTTGGCCGTTGGTGAAGGTTACCAACTTCGGTTTGCCGGCGCTCATCGCTCGTCCCGAATCTCAGCTGACCGAACCAGAGATGCCGAAGGAACCCGGTGTCGCGGGACACGTTGGCACTCATCAACACCTCGCGCAGCCGACGAGCGACATCCGCTCGGAAATCTACTCACTTGGTGTAACACTCTATTTTCTAGTTACCGGGGTTGCGCTCTCGGCTGAGGACCTCCAGAACGGTCCAAAGTTTTCAGGCTTTCCAAAGCCGTTGCGAGTGTTGTTAGGCCCGATGTTGCATCGCGACCCCGAACGGCGTCCAAAAGATTTGCTGGTCGTGACGGAGATGATCCGTAAATGCCTGGCGAAAATTGAGCGCCGACGCACATTGTCCGGTCGATACGCGATCCCATTGAGGACAACCGTTCTTCAGCGAAGAGAACCTCGGCCGCGCCGCCTGATACGAACCACGGTCGCGATCGCCGCGCTCTTGGTGTTAGCAGCGGCGATTGCGCCGGTGGTGTTCCAGGACTCGATCGGCAAAATGATTCGCGGTAGCCGCGAACGAAAACCGGTCGGCGTTCTCATTGGCGTCCCAGAATCTCCGCCACCCGCCGCTCAACCACCGGCAGTTGCTCAAGTACATCAAAACACTTCGACCACGGCTCCCGCCGCGGTGGCATCGCACCCGGTTAATCCAACTGTCCCACCTGAAAGTCAGGTGCCCGCAAATGCAGCGACTCCTGCAAATCCGCCGGACGTTCGGCCGACCGACATTCAGCAGGCTCAAATAGCGAATGCTCAACCGCAGGCGGATGCTTCACTCGATTCAACGCAAAATTCTGCGGGAGCGACGCCCGACAGCTCGGTTTCTGCGAACCCGGACCCAAACTCATCAGCTCAGGCAAACGCCGAGTCGCCGCCAAGTAATACAAGTCAGTCGAGTTCGCAGGGTAGAGAGAGATCCGTTGCCTCGAAATCCAAACGCGTCGGCACCAGCCGGAGTTCCGCCGCATATTCCTCGCGAGGCCGCACTGGTTCGGTGCGCAGTCGCGTTGTGGGTATCACATCCGATGGGCGGTTGATCCTGCGTCTGCCGTCCGGGCGCACTGCAATCGTCGCGCCAGACGAAGAGGAATCCGCCCCACGCCGTCGAAGCCGCGTTTTCATTGATCGCGACCAGATGTTCGCTCCTCCGCCGGGATTTGGGCCCGATTATTTTCCGGACGATTGAAACGGGGTGGACGCGTCATTCCCGTTTGCGTCGAAACCCGTGACCTAGGTAAACGACCCGTCGCCAACGATTTTTGTCGAAAAAAAAGCTTGCCATCGCTTTTCATTTCCGGCATACCTCGCGCTCGTGCGGAGACGACGAATCTTCTTAGCACTGGCAACTGCATTAGCTTCGGTGACTTTCAGCGCAGGCTTGCGTGCGCAGGCGTTGGCGCCTGCGTCGTTAGGTGGCGACAGTCGCGCCGAGCAAACCACAAGCGATGTGGTGCAGGTGATCACTGCAAAGACTGCGCCCGCGATTGCCAAAAAGACGAGCAAACTAATGAAAGAATCGGAGCGCACGACGAGCGTTGAGAAGCCGGTGCCGCTTGCCACGCAAAAGCCGAAGCAATCGATCGCGAAAACGCCCGAGCGCGCAACCTTCACGATGGAGCCGGTGCGCCCAATGAATCAGCCGACCGTAAATCAAACGGCGCAGCATGGCAGCCGTTTCAGCTTCAAGACTGCGGACGGTAAAAGGGAATCGGTTCCTGTGATAAGCCAGTACTATCCGAAGCGAATCGTTTACCCCTATGCCAAAATCGATAAGCGCATCGACAACAGGCTAGTGCAAGCGGCAACGCTCGCGCAGGAACGCGCGCATGCGCATTCGCGCTCTCGTTGTTGGCATTACGTCAAGGATGCGTTGCTTGCTTCAGGGGTCATTGATTCCCGCCCAAAGAGCGAGCTTGCCAGAGACGCTGCGTCGGAACTCGTCAACAACTACGGATTCAAGAGACTATCAATAACGGATCCGTTCGCTGCACCCCTTGGTTCGGTGCTCGTGTATGGTACCGCCCGAAGCGTTGGTCATGTTGAACTTCGCACGAAGGACGGTTTCGTCAGCGACTTCCGTTCACCGACACCATCGAAACGTCCGCTGATGGGCGTTTACGCAAAGCTGTAGGTTTTTCCTCGGCCTGGGAAAACGTCAGCTCAACTAATCTGGTTTCCTTCCGCACCTAGTCATGCCTGCGGTTGGCAAAGACATGAAGTGGTAATGGTGAGATCGGCTTTTGCCCAAATTTTTTTAAATTTCGCCTGCGTTTGAGCGGCTTCGTCTGCGTTTTTCTTTTGCTTCCGCAAACTTTCTGCCAGGCCAAGTAACGACCAGCCGTTTTCGGGCAAACGCGCAAGATCGTCGCGATAAACCTGCTCGGCTTCGGCAAAACGCTGTTGCTTCATTAACACCGCTCCAAGCGAGTGACGCACCGGAATCAACCATCCGGGTGGCTCGTCATATTTGAGGGCGTCTTCCTTTTGGATTGCGGCGCGCAGTTGCCCGATGCCGCTATCAATCTTTCCTTCTGCGATCAGAATTTCTCCCTCGACCATCGGAATGGCGACAGCCAGAAGCGCTTCGCAACTGTTGTTGCTCAGAAGATCTTCCTTTGGAACAAGCTTGGCGCGTTCGAGGAAAACACTTTGCGCTTTGCGCGCGCTGGCGGTGTTGCCCTTCGCCGCGTATGCGATCGCCCGGGCGGCATGATGAAATGCGCGGGTGAACCACATTGCTTCTGTGTACTTTTCCGGCTCCGCCGGGATTTCGTTCCACATGCCAAAGCGCACCATGACTTCAAGCGGCATCGCGACGTTTGCTTCCGCTTGCAGCGCATTTTCCTTCAGAAAATCGGCCGGCATCTCTGCGACCATGGCGCGGATGTGTTTCATCGCCAGGTCGCGCTGACCCGTCATCATCGCAGCGTAGGCAAGCATGTGTCGGTTATGCGCCACGTAGACGTTCAGAAAACCTTTGTGTGGCCCGAAGACCTTGCGGTGCCGCTGATCCGCTTCCACTGCCTTTGCATTTGT
>DATFXC010000032.1:0-11810 GCA_035258625.1 Candidatus Udaeobacter sp.
TGCTTTTGCAGACTCCGCCTCCTGCAGTTTGCGCCTCAACTTCGCTAGCTTCTGTGGATCTTCTCGCAAACGCTTTTCCAGTTGCTGGATTTTCTTTTTTAACTTTTTCAGCTTCATAATTGTCCTCCTCGTGGCGCCGGACGGCGATTAACATTGAGTTGTGAGTTAATGACAAAATCCCGCCGGTGTCACGCACTTCTTTGGCCAGATGTCGATCAGCGCCGACGATAGTGGCGTGCCTCGCCACCGAGCCGAGGAATCAAACCCCTTCCGCCAGGTTTAACTCTATAACGCTTTAGAAGCGGTTTCGTTAAACCAGGCCAAGTGCCTCAACTGTCGGCTGGTCAATTGCCGCCGTGACCGCAAGCCCATGGTCGGCCTGGTAATCTGCGATTGTCGCACGCGTGTCCGGGCCAATGATGCCATCGATCGGGCCGTTGTAATAACCCTCGTCGTACAGTTGGATTTGGACGTTGTCGGAGCCGGATTAATTCAAGAGTTTGTCAATCCTCCGGCTCAAACTCGACATCGTTTACTACCCACTTGGGCGTCCTACCCGTGTAGCTCCGCTCCTCCATCGGAATAACGAGATGTGCGCGATGATTCACGATCCTCAGACTCCAGCGCAAGGCGTTCGCCTGAGGCGGCGGGCTGTACGGCACCTTCCCGGAGAAATGAATCTCCATGTAAACGCCGCTTTTCCCTTTGGGAGTAGGAACGACCTTGCCGCTGAACGTTTCCCTCGCGGCATTCTCACCATATTCTGAGCTCTCGAAAGTGCCGGTGACGCGTTTCCCTTGCACGTCTAGCGTGATCACCGTCTCTACCTTGAGTCCGCTATTCTTGAACGTCGTCGGCTTGGCCGAAACACACAGGCCTGTGGCCAGCAGGATCGCGAAAGCGAAAGCAAGCTTCATGTTTTAAATAAAAAGGCGGAGAGAAACTAATCGTCGTCCGCGATGATGTCGAAACAAATCCGAGTGGCCTTTCTCCTGTCCGAACGCGATCCCGGCAAAGTTTGTCCTTGCAACTCAGGCAAGAAATCAGATGTCAACATGATATGGCTAATCGGGCAAAGAGCAGGAGATCGAAGAGCGTCCGTCGTGTTGTCCCATTAGCATCGGCTAAGATGCTTCGCATTCGACTCGCAACGACCGCTGACGTCCCGACCATCGCACATCATCGGGTTCAGATGTTCGCGGACATGAAAGTTTTGCCCCGGCATCTGCGTGAGCGATTGGTCAGGCAAACTTCTGAATATCTGGAACGGGCCATTCCTTCCGGCGAATACGTTGGCTGGCTCGCAAGCGTTCGTGGGAGACCTTACGAAATTGTAGCAGGCGCTGGCGTGCAGCTGAGGCCAGTGCTCCCGCATCCAGTGAACCGTTGCGGACGGGTTGCGCTAACAGGTGGCGTTCAAGCGCTCGTTTTGAACGTCTTTACCGCGCCAGCGTGGCGGCGGCGACGTGTCGCCCGGCTGCTAATGGATGAAGTGCTCGCCTGGACGCGATCGAATGACATCGAGACCCTCGTGCTTCACGCGTCAGAAGATGGTCGACAGTTGTACGAAGGTCTTGCGTTCCAGCTAACCAATGAAATGCGGCTCGTGAATACCACGCGTTCAGGAGAAGTAGGAACTCGGGCCTAGATATCACACCAAATACGCCAAAACTTCTCCTATAACTTTATTCCGTTCGCGTCGATCGCGTATTTCGTGGGCTTCACTCATCCCAGAATTTACGTCTGATACAGCCGCCGCCAAAGCAACGGACTTCATTTTGACGCGGAAGAGGCAACGAGTTTCTGAAAGCGCGGGTCTTTGCGCAGCGGTTCGAACATCGGATCCAGCCGGAGCAACGCAGGAGTGAGCGGCGGATTTGCGGCTAGCGGAGCTTCGTATGGGATGGAAAGTAGCTTCTCCAAGGTGGAGATGGCGCGGTCCGGGTCGCCTACGCGCGCCGCCACGCGAGCGAGTATGTCGAGCGGCCGCGGACCTGTCAGAGCGTCTTTCTCGATCGACATCATGGCGATCGCGCGCTCGGCCAGAGTCAGCGCGGCGGCGTTATCGCCAAGAGCCATGTTTGTTAGTGCGAGGTCTCCCATCAGAACAAAATTTTCTGGTTGTTCTTTGAGGAAAGGTTCCAGTTCAATGCGCGCCTGACTCCAACTCTCGCGGGCAGCGATGCGGTCACCGGCAACTTCCTGTGCCCAGCCTAACCAAAAGCGCAGCTCGCCATTGTAATAACCCAGTGCCTGATCAGGCTTGGCTAGTATTTCTTTTAGTTGGGCGATGACTGGTGCAGGGCGAGACTCAAGGATTGCCTGGTAAACTTGTGTTTCCAATGCGTTGGCGTAGTCGGCCCCCAGTCTGAGGGGAGCCAGCAGCGCCGAAGCACGAGGAAGGTCGCCCTCCGCTTGCGCGATTCGCGCTTTTAACACAAGCGTATCTGTGTCGTCCGGCGTTATGTTGAGGATCTGCTCAAGCTTCGCCAACGCTTCGGTAAATCGACGCAGACAGACGTAAGAACGCGCGTGCTGGGAAAGCAGGCTGACATTGCGCGGGTCGAGTTTTTCGGCTTCGGTGAAGTACGCGTCGCTCTTCTCCCAGTTGCCGCGCCTTCGTTCGACATAGGCCAGCGACTGCGGAATCCGGCTGTTATTCGGCAGAAGACGATGCGCTTGTTCGAGATAATCGACGGCAGCGTCGTAATCTCTCAGGCAGGCGTAATGATAAAAGCCTTTGGCGAATACAGCCTCGCCGAGATTGGACTGTAGTCTGAGAGCCGTTTCGCCAGCCTGGCGTGCTTCCTCACGAAGTGCAGCGGTCGGTTGAAGGCTCTGCGTGAGATAGCCACTCGCATCGACATAAGAGAGCAGCGCCCAACCGAGGGCGAAGTTCGGGTCCAGCCGCACTGCTTCTTTAAGGTATCTCTGCGCGCCAAGGGAGTTCGCCGGTGTAAATCCAGTTTTTAACGTATAAGCAAGACCGCGCAGGTAAGCATCGTATGCCTGAGGATTTTCGGTCGCTTTAGCGGCAATGACTTGCTCTTCTTGTCCAGTGAGTTTGGCGCGCAACTGATCGGCGATTGTTTTGGCCACCTCACTTTCGACTGAAAAGATGTCGGTCAGCTTGCGATCGAATGTATCCGACCAAAGATGTGAATCATTGGTCGCCTTAATCAGCTGCACATTCACACGGACGGTGTCGGCGCTCTTCTGCACGCTTCCTTCTAAAACATGTGCGACGCCGAGTTGCTTTGCGATCTCGCGCAGGTTTTGCGGCGCGCTTTGATAATGCTGCGTGGAAGTGCGCGAGATCACCTTAAGATCGCCGATCTTGGATAAGCGCGTCAGAATTTCGTCCTGTATTCCCTCGACAAAATAAGCGTTCTCCTTGTCGCTGCTCAGATTCTCAAAGGGCAGCACAGCGATCGATCGCTCCTGTGGGGTGAATGCCCCCGTGCGCTGGTAAAGCCAGCTCCCAAACGCAAGCGACGCTATTGCTAAAATCAAGGCCGTGCTTGCCAGAATGGCTTTCCTGCGCCGAGAGCGCGCTTGAGGGTTGAACCTTTCATAGCAGTGGTGGACAGCAGAAAGTAATTCGCGTGCTGTTTGCGGCCTGTCGTTCGGGTCAGAGGCCAGCATCGACTTTAGGAGAGCAACCACTCTGCCCGGGATATGCAGGCCCTTGAGCTGTTCCAAAGGCAGCTCGCTGGTTTGTCGCGCGCGAATTTCCTCCATCGTGCGCCCCACAAATGGCGTGCGGCCGGTTAGCAGATACCAAAACGTCACGCCTAACGAGTAGATGTCGGAACGCGTATCAACCGGCAATTGGCCGGCGCCGGCGAACTGCTCCGGACTGGCGAATGCTGGCGTGCCAATGAACCCTGCGTGGGTTTGCTCCACGCCATCGTGCGTCTGAGGGCCCATTACTTTGGCCACTCCGTAATCAATCAATTTTACCCTGAGCGCCTCGCTCGGATCGGATTCGAGCATGACGTTTGATGGCTTGATATCGCGATGCACAACACCGCAAGCTTCCGCAGCCGCGAGAGCGCGTGTGGCCTGCTCAATTACATCCAAAGCCATGGAGAGCGGCATCGGTCCATCGCGGCGCACACGCGCTTCAAGCGTTTCGCCCTCGACCAGTTCCATCGCGTAGAAGCACTCGCCGTGTTGCTCGCCGTAATACGTCACCCTGGCGACGTTTGGGTGATGAATGTTCGCGGCAGCGCGCGCTTCACGCAGAAATCGGGACCGCGCGCCAGGATTCTGCGCCACCTTGCGATCGATGACCTTCAGAGCTACGAGTGAGTTCAAGACTGTATCGCGTGCGCGGTAAGTTATGGCCATTGCTCCGGCACCGAGCTCGACCGGAAAACCGTCTGCTCCAGTTTCTACTTCGAAGTGGGCGTATCGCAGTGGTCCCGGCGTTAGTCGGCCGCGCGGCACTGGTTTTTCCGGCTGCTCGCCATCCGCCAGGAAGGTAAGGCTAATGAGACAACGCAGGCATTCGCCGTTCGGCCCACATTGAGTCAGTGGTCGTCCGCAGGTCGCACAACTCCCCGCAGTTTCATTCTGCGCTTTGGCGGTTCCGAGGCCAACGCTTATGTCGTCCATGTCGGCAAGGGCAGTCAGGCCATCAGTATTTGGTACAGGTGGCGCAGTTCTCCATCTATATCTGCCGGGTCCGAGACCGTACTACCGACTTCTGCTCTCAACGATTCGCGAAATCGCTGGCGAAGACGCGAAAGCCAGGTGCGTAGAGTTGCTATTGGCACTCCGAGTCGAGTTGCGGCTTCTTCCTGGCTGGGCGGCTTGGCGCTGCCACCGGCCACGAACGGCCTTAATTCCTCGAGCCACTCAGCTTTGCCTTCCGCTTCAAATTCGCTTCGCAAATTCTTCCAGGCCATTGAAACGATATTCGACGCCCACACGAGATCGTAGCAACCAGCATCGCTGAGATGAACAGTCGCCAGCATCGCCGCCTCGGCCTCGGGCAGATGCTCCTCAATTGATACCACCTGTCGACCGCCACCTCGCTTGAGCGCTCGGGCCCGATCATACTCGTTATACAAAAAATTCTCCAACGATCCGAGGAGAAATGTGCGAAGCCGACCCTTCTCTCGATCCGCACGGCTCAATGTGTTTTGCTCGAGCAAATGGGCGAAAAAGCTCTGGACCAGATCTTGCGCATCTGCGGAGGGATGACCGCGGTGGCGAAGAAAGCTATAGAGCGGCGGCCAATATGCTTCGCAAAATCCAGAAAGCGCTTCGTGAGCGGAGGGCTCTGAATCAGGTTCCCCGGCACGAAACACCACGGTCCAATGCGTCGTTTGAAACGAAGCACCGCCTTCCTGCAGTGTTCCGGGAATTGCCTTCGTGGCTACAGAGCGTCGCTCACGACACGTGATTTTGCGAGAATAAAATCACGCGCCGGTTCTGTAGTAGCGGCCGTATCGGCTGCTCGCGAGTTTTGAATGCAGGCGCCACGCCTGCCGCTACAGCTTAGTAAAAGCCGAGAACGTCAGTCTCGCTTGCGGCGATTCGGTTCAGGTTAACGTTGCTTGTCGCGATATACGCGTTACGTCCACGCCCAGGCTCGCCCTGCTCTCGTGCGATGGCACCCAAGCTCAGGAGCAGGAACACTACCGCTACAGCCGCTGCCACGATCGCTTCGGTAGAAAATTTCATGGTGATTATGTGTTTCGCAGCGACGCCTTGAGCAGGAATTCATTCCATCCGCCGCCGGAGTTGAACGAAGTTATGCTGTAAACCAGGAACGGATCATGCTTCCGATACGTCGCGCCAATTAGCGACCGCCATACAAAAGCCAATAGGTTTTTCATATCAGATAGATGGAGCTAATTGCTTGCCCTCAATGCCCTCCGGCTTACGACAGCTTTCGAACACGCGAACGACCGAGGAGCTCAATTTTCGGGAGAGACGGGCGGCGCGCCGAATCCAATAATGAAATGGCCCTAGTGTCGCGTCGGCCAGGAGTTCCGCACGCACAATGTCAGGGCAGAGATCGAGCAATTTGCAAACGTTCATGAAAGAGTACGGCCAGGAAAAATCATGTGCCGTGATCCAGCTATGAGCGTCAAGATAGAGATCCCGATCGGCCCGTTTCGTCGCCCTCCGGAACCGACGTAAATCGTAGGCTGCCTGTTTCAACACACCGACAGCCAGACCTTTTTCAGGCGTCGGCAGTGTCGGTTCGGCTGGAGGAATAGAGAAATGTGCGCTGCGAGCATTGCCGGATTCCGCGTCCAAAAATGCGGTGAGCTGCTCACGCGACAGTCGTGACAGGTTTTCGCTCCCCAAACCGGCTGGAAACACAAATTGATTGGTGAAATTGCCGGTCTCAGTAATGCGGTTGTCTGCTACCAGATTCATCATATCGATCGTTGGTTTGATTCGCTTCATCCCTTTCTCAAGATTTTCAGGCTGGACATTTCAAAAAATTTTAAATTTTTTCGAATTGGGCCTGAAACCCCGCAAACGGGGGCTACGAAAGATGCCGTTCCGATCGGGTTCTGTAGGGGAACCTGACAGCTTCCCCTGGGCAACAACGCCGTTGCTACGACTCTTGCTCGATCTTGTAAACGACCATTCCGCGGGCTTGATAATTGGCGAGCGCCTGCGGGTGATCGCGATTGCAGGTATGCACCCACACGCGCGCCGGTGCGATCCCGCTCCGGCGAGACCACGCTTGTTCGATTGCACTGGTTAGCAACACGGCGCCTAATCCGCGCCCGATGAATTCGGGTAATAAACCGAAGTAGGCGATCTCAACCCCTCCGTCGTCGTCACTCCGCAATTCGTAGTAACCGGCGAGCACATCATGGTCGTATGCCGCGAACGTTCGCAGCTGCGGCGCGGTCGCGTATTCCTTCCATTGATCATCCGTCCATGGTCGTTTGTCGGTCCAGTCCCACCTTTCCCCGACACGAAAGTAAAGATCGCGATTGAAACGCCAATCGCCTCGTGTGTGTTCACGCACTTCAAAACGCGCATCCGAACGCTTCGGCCGCAGTTGATCCGGCGAGCGCATCTCCAGGTATGTAGTTATTAGCGGTTCAACGGACATCCGTATTAGGGCGATGATCTTAGCGGGGCGGCGATAATTGCAATCGGTTTCAGTTGGACCGAGATCTCTGCGGATTTCGCGTCATCAGCCGGATCACCGAAAGCGAAACCCACCGTCGGTATCACGCAAACGAGCAGCAATATGGCGCGTGTACTCTATCCGTATCCATGAACGTCCAGCTGCATCACTACCAAACGTAATCAAAATGGGCCGCCTCGCCGGAGAAGAATAAACGTGACGTAGTGTGTCACCAACAACAGTGGCACCCAGAAAGCCGGAATCCAGTAGGCTGGTCCCATGACGACAGGCGCATTATAAATAGTCGCCGTCACGATCGCCACGAGCAGGTCAACGGTTCCGAAAACATTGAAAACCCACACCAGCGATCTCGCAAAAACAGAGCCGCGCAACACGAAGGGGATTGCCATGAGAGCGAGTACGGCCGTTATCAGATCGCCAAATGCTGCCGGATAAGCGAACTGCTCCGGCATTCCTGGATAAATAGCGCCAGGGCTTAAAAACATCAGCCCAAGATGTCGCGTTGAATGCAACAAGAGAATGGGAATCAAAATCTGTCGCGGTCGGACCCGTGGAATCAAAGGCAGCAAATATAGCCGCGCCGCGAAATAAAAGATCGCCGTGTTGGCGACCAGATTTAGCGGAAGAATGCGCTCAAAAATGGCAGACACTTAGGAGTTGTTGTGAAACGCGATCATCCGAGTTACCCAGCACTCCGGGCTCCCGTTTCCTTCCCGAACTTTAAGGCCGCTGTGTGATCACACAACAATTCTTGTAACCGAGTAGAACTCGAACTCTTGAGAATACGACCGCAAATGGAAGAATAATCACTCGGAAAGCAGCGCAATTAGCATGCCTAATAGGAAATCGCGCCCGCAGAAGCGCCGCCGGCGTTCGATCATAGCATTTGAGATGATTCGGCTGGACCGGATGGCAACGGAACCGCTCCACGAGCAGCTTTACCGCCAAATTCGTGATGAGCTGAAATCGGGCAGGTTCAGCGAAGGCTCATCGCGACTTCCCTCCTCGCGGGCTCTGGCTACAGACCGGGGAGTCTCAAGATCGACGGTTAGACTCGCGATTTCAAAACTTCATGCCGAAGGATATCTCCGCTCAAAGCCCGGGTCCGGAACATTCGTTGCGAATCTTCTTCCCGAGGCATTTTTAACCGCGGACCAACCGAAAGCCGACCAACCAATCCAGCGTCCATTTCGCATCTCTGAGCGCGTGAGAGCAATTCCGGATGCGCGCGTCGGAGATCAGTTTGACCTCGGGGCAACGGGCGCGGGCCCAGGCATCTCGCTGGTGCCGAGCATTCCGGCAGTCGACGAATTTCCGATGGCTGTCTGGGAACGCCTCAGAGCGCAGGTTCTGGCGAAGAAAGGCGTCAACCTGTTGCGATATGCGTCGAATCGCGGCGACGCTGACTTGCGCAGGGCAATCGCAGCATACTTGTGCGATTTCAGAGCAGCGCGTTGTCACCCGGATCAGATCGTAATCGTGGCTGGTATGCAGCAGGCAATGTCGATCAGCGCAATAGCTGCGCTGAATCCGGGTGAAGCCGCCTGGGTCGAAGACCCCTGTTATCAGCAGACCCGAAGGGTCCTTACGTTAGCCGGCGTCAAGATAGTTCCCAAGCCGCTCGACAGTGAAGGAATCGTGATTGCCAAAGCGCCAAAAGAACCACTGCCGAAGATCATCTACGTAACGCCTTCCCATCAATTTCCTCTCGGCGTTACCATGAGTTTTAAGCGCAGGACGGACTTGCTCGGCTTTGCGCGTGCTCACAACGCATTTGTTTTCGAGGACGACTATGACGCGGAGTTCCGCTTTACCGGTCCACCACTCCCTTCGTTGCAAGGGATCGACAACGCCAGCCGAGTAATTTACGCAGGAACGGTGAGCAAGATTCTATGCCCCGGGTTGCGTCTGGGCTACATTGTTGCGCCCGAGCCGCTGGTCGATTCGTTGATCAAGATCCGCAGTGCGATGGATCAACACTCCTCTCCAATCGATCAGGCGACGCTGGCGCGTTTTATTACCGAGGGATTTTTCCTGAGTCACATCAAGCGAATGCGAAAAATCTATGCCGAGCGGCGAGATTTCTTCATCGAACAATTCAATGAATTACTTGGTGACCGTTTTACTTTGCAGATTCCAGAGGCTGGATTGAACATCGTTGCCTGGCTAAAGCGGGAGGAGGATTTCCCAATGATAAGACGTCTCACACTTGATATCGGAGTGAGGCCCTCACCGCTCTCATTTTTTTGCATCCAGGCAGAGCTAAAACCAGCGTTCGTTTTCGGATTCGCGGCGTGGACGTCGAGACAAATTCGGGAAAGCCTTGTTAAACTCGCTTCGGCACTCAGGGACCGCGGGAAGAATCTAAATTATGGACGCCAGTCACGGTAAGCGTCGTGCGCACCGAGGGTGAGACTGGTTCGGGCTTTGCTATGCCGGTCGATCTGTTCGGCGAGCCACTGAAACCATTCCCAATTTTTTTGCGAACCTGCGCGCTCACGTTCGTATTCGACGTAGCCGCGCAATTTGCGCCAGGCAACGCGCACTGTGCCGCCGAGCAGCTCGTCGACTACATTCAACGGAACCATGCGCGCAAACACCGCATAACCCAGAGATTCGAGAATGCAGGCTATAGACTGGACCGCCTGAAAAAGACGCGGATCGGCTTCAATTTGGGAGGGCGTCGTACCGTCGGCAATTGCCTGCACGAGGGTCATCGATTTTATCCACGCCGGCGTCAAAATTGCCTGGACGGCCACAAAGGCCGCGCGCTCCTCTCGTTCCTTGCGCGCGCGCCGCATCTCGATCAACCCGAAAACGACAGCCGTCAACACCGTTAGGGCCGTTGCAATGTTTGCAACCGTCGAAAGATCCACCGCGGCAATTTGGTCAAACGCGTCGATTGATGTCACGCAAATTTGGTCTTACGAGCGCGAAAGGGACAAAAAGCCGCAGGGTTTCACCGAACCCTGCGGCTTTATCTTTAACGTCCAGCCGTGCAGACTCAGTCTAGAACAACCACGCGATCAATCATACGCAAATCGCCCATGCCTGCGTAATAAACACGGACGCGAGCGCCCGGCTTAATCGCCGTTTGGACGATTTCCCCTGCCTTGTTCACAACGTGACCGCGTCCGTTGAGAACATACCGGCCCGAATTATTCGAACGGTCCTCGCGAACAACGAGCGTTTTGGCAGGCTGATAACTGGCAGCCGCGCCTTCCTCAGTCGTCATTCTGATGATCGTTCCGGTTACCTGAACCGGTTCGGTTGTGGTTGCTCCTTGTTTTTTATCCGTCGAACTCGGATGGGCGGATGCCAGCAGCGCAATCAGCACACAGCCGAGGGTGAGTATTATTTTTTTCATGTTCGCTTCCTATTGTTAATGCATGTTCTGATGGGCAAACTTCTGGAGCCGGCGAGGATGGAACAAGAGCCACTTCACGTATTTCCCACAGCCCACTTCCTGCGGTGCTGGCACGCCCGAGGACCTTCGAAAAGCACGACCTCGCACGTGCAAGCCGGCTAACCACGCCGGCGGCGTATCAAGCGACGGATTCCCCAAACGACGAAAACCAATACCGCGACCATGATAACTGCCAGTGCCAGAAGGTTGCGCATGGGATTAGTAAGAATGTAGTTCGGATGTCGGGCGTAAAAGCCGTTGAACCGTTCAAACGCTGCCGGCAATGCTGTTAAGTCCGCTTTCGCCAACTCAAGCCGGTGCTCATTGGGATGGTAGTGAGATCCAAATCGGTAGGCCCGTCCTGTCCCGTCTAATTCGATATGTCCGCCGAAGATTTGGGTAAGCGGACGCGTCTTCAGAAACTCGACGACCCGCAAGGCGCTTTCGTGGTAAGCTTTCGCATCGTTAATGAGCAATCGACCCGGCATCAAGAAATCTCCCGAAAAAAGAATACCGGTTCTCTCGTCGTAGAACGCTACGTGGGTCTGGTTGTGTCCGGGCGTGGGAATTACATCGACAGGTCGCCCACCTAGATCTAAGCGGGCGGTTCCATTGGGCCAGTCTGTGAAACCGAAGAACGCCCGGACTCCCTCCAAATCGAATGGCACAACTTGAACCGATGCAAGAGATGCAAACTGAGGATCGCCAGCACGATGGTCCAGATGCCTATGGGTGTGCGCCACTAGCAGTGGAAGCTTTTTGTGATCCTTCTCGGGCAACAATTCCAAGATCGTTTTCGCCAACGGCATCGATTTCGAGTCGGCGACGGCGCCGGTATCGATCAAAAGAGCTTTGTCTGAGCCGATGAGAAGATAGATAAAATTTGCTTCAAAGCTCGCACATGGATTCTGACGCAGGATAAGCGTTTGTGGTTCGTATTCATGGATCTGAAGGGGATCTTTCGTAGCCGCACTGCAATCTGGGGCGCCTTCGTTCCAGTGCACATCTAGCGAGCCAGGCACTGGCTCGGACCAAGCTAGTGTTGCCGCCAGAAGAAACGCCGACACCGCCATGCTAGTCGCTACTGATGTCGCTTGTTTTCTCATGCGTTTTGATCACGAGCGAAAGACGCGTGCCGGCCAGAGTTGATTTCTCCGGATTGGTCCCAAAATCAACTGCCCCGATTTTCTTCCTTCGTCTGATAGAGTTGAATCAAATTGTATAGTGTGGATGAGGCAACTACAAACCAACGCCATCGTCAACGATTCAGCC
>DATFXC010000033.1:0-10533 GCA_035258625.1 Candidatus Udaeobacter sp.
TCTCTATTCGCGCCTGCCGCGCCGTAGCCGGGCAGAGGCGGGTGATAAGAGCGCAGACTTGGTTAGCCGGGATTTTGATTCTGTTGTCATTTCCAAGCGCGTTTGCACAGGGCGACTTTTCGGCATTCTGGAAGAAATTTAAGTCTGCGGTTATCGCTGGCGATAAAGCCGCGGTCGCGGAGATGACGAAGTTCCCACTGTCGATGCCCTATGGGATCAAAGTCGTAAAGAACAAGGAGAACTTCTCGCGCCGTTATAACGAAATCTTCAAAGGCGAGGCCAACGCCGTTCAATGTTTCGCGAGCGGCAAACCGCAAAAAGAATCCGGCCGGCGGTATGAGATCTACTGCCCCTTTACGGATACGCCAAACGACTGGGAAAACGCTCCGATTCGCTTCATTTTCGAGCTAACCGAAAGCGGTTGGAAATTTGCCGGCCTCGACAACATCAATGAATGACCCGGGATCACGCCAAAAAATGAGGCCGTTCATGAATACGAGACCCGTCGCGCTGACCTTTGCCTGCCTGGGAACGATGTTGTTTGCCCTAAGTGCGCAAGAGCGTTCGCCGTCGCCCAGTTCGCTTTCTCCAGACAGACAATGGGAATACAAATGCGCTGAATACGATCGTGAATGTTCGCCGGAGATTGTAAAGGCCGGTACGACAGAAGTTGTGTTGAATCTTGATAAGGAGCTGGGTGTCGCCGGTCCGGATTCAATGAATGCGCAGATATTCTGGGCGCCGGATTCGAAAGGATTCGCGTTCAATTACAGTCCACCGCACGCACACCATACGCGATTTGAAACGGTGGCCTTTTACCAGCTAAATGCCAACAAGTGGGTGCAATTGCCTTCGCCAATAGAGCAAACAGAGCATAGTCAATTGGCGGAGCTAGCGAACAAGCATTTGCTCAGAGGCGTTAATCCACACAACTGCTCGACCGACAGAGACATTCTGAAGCTACGGAGTTGGACGGATGACAATACTGCGATTTTGTATGCGCCTTGTTATGGCCGCACCTCAGCAGAATTGAATACGGCGTTTCTTTTCACCGTGAAATTCGACACGGTTGGAAAGTCGAAAATTATCAAAACGCAGCGGCTGTCGGGGAAAGAAGCTGAGGAACAATGAAGAGCTTTTCCGTTTTCGTTGTGACCGTCGCATGCGCGATTGTTTGCGGTGTTTCGAATGCGCAGGAGTCCCCATCTCCGGCGGAGGAGCACACTTCAATTTCGCCAGACAAGAAATGGGAATATGTCGGCGGGGAGGACGAAGCCAAAATCGTTGCCACCGACACAAAGCAGGTGGTGTTGCAACTTTCGAACCAAGGCATCGGTGACGTGGTTTGGGCGCCGGATTCAAAGCGGTTTGCCTACAATTGGGGACAGGGACGCACGCGTCAGACTGCGGTTTATCAATTACGCGACAATCACTGGGTAGCACCAGACTTCCCCGGCGATGATGACGAGTTTGAGAAGCAGCCTAATGACATCGTCGCCGGACAGCTAAGGAAAGAAGGGTTGTCCGAAAAGAAGCTGGAAAAACAGGGTAAGTTCCTGCGGTTGATCTGGGATACTATTAAGGTCGATCGATGGCTCGATTCTAACACTGCAATTGTCCACGTTTCTTTGCGGCAGGTCGCCGCACGCAGGGATGCACCTGGCGAAATGGATAATGGCTATGGCGCAGATCTTCTTTATGCATTGAAGTTCGACCCCTCTGGCAAGTGGAAAGTCGTCAAAACCCATCGCATGTCTGAGAAAGAAGTTAAAGAGCACCAATGAGATCGTCGTTTGTTTTCGTCACAATTCTCGCGTGTGCAAATAGCTACGGTTTTTGTAGCCTTGCTGTCGATGAAACACCTGCTGCCGCTGAAACTTCACCCGAGGCCTCAACGGCTAGCTTGCCCGTTGTGGACCTTGGGGATCGCAAGGCGGAGGTAGTGCCTGGCACTGGATCTCCAGATGGTCGGCTGGCGCTTGCGTGGACGCTGCGTCCCTCGAAGGACACCGAACCTGTCGATTGGAATCTGCTCACCAAAGATCGCGAAAAATTTAAGGACACTTACGGTGACGATGAAAAATATTTCGTCGAAATCCTGTTGGTTGATTACAAGAATAACAAAAGCTTGGCTACACTTAAGCTGGCTGAATCTTGGTCGCTTCCCGGCTATGGCCACGAGTCGTTAGTAGCTCGGTGGGGACCGGAAGGTAAGAATGGCCGTCGCTTTGCGATTGTGAACTGCGACCGCAAATGGAGCCCGCAGGATCTTATTCTTCTTTCTGTCACGGGCGATTCGGTGGCCCAACGCAGCTTGTTAAACTCGCTGGACAAATCCGTCCAAAAATTTGTAGCACAACAAAACAAAGGACGGCGCGCGCCGTCGGCCAAAGATTATACGGTGGAGTATCCGATCTTTGGGCTGCCCGAAATTGGACGGCGCAAAGGTTTTTCCGATCCAATCACGCTTTGGTTGCCGTTTGAAGCGCTCATTCCAAAATCCAAATCCGAAGAGGCACCTGGCTATGCAGGTGTCCTAAATTTGGAGCTCGCTGATACGCCGGAAGGGCCAGCCGCTACGCTGGAAGGCTCGCCGATTGCCAGTTCTGGAGAGGCTTCGAGCGAGGATTTAATGAGCGTCAGTGGCGATGCGCGGCTTTTACAAGCGGATCGCGATCTCAATGACGTTTATGGCGCATTGCGCAGCCGTCTGTCGCCCGCTGCGCGCGGTCAACTGAAGCACGAACAGCTATCCTGGCTTAATGACCGAAACGCCGCTTGGGACGTGACTAAAGGTGAAGCTGAAGAGAAATCGCTGGAAACCCCCTTTGCCGCTGCGAACCGCGAAGCTTTAAGAATGACTCAGGAACGCACCGCGCAGTTAAAACAATGGTCTGACAAGCTCAAGTCCAACCCCCAGTACAATCCCATAGAAGTAGAGAGCTGGATTGACCGCGCCGACGCCCATGCAAAGGAGAAGCAGTATGATGCTGCGGTTAAGGACCTACAAAGGGCGATTGAACTGGACCCGAACAACGGCGAATACTATATGGAAGTCGGTTGGTATCAGCTTTTCAATCGCAAGCCTCGTGAATCGATCGTAGCATCTCAGAAAGCTCTGGAACTCGCGCCAGACGACACAGTGGTGATCAATACCAATCTTGCCCACGCTTATCTCTTCGATAACCAGCTTGAGAAGGCGAAGGCGATCTATCTGGAAAACAAAGACGCCAAGGTGGACGACCATCGGACCTTTAGCCAGGCGGTGCTGGATGACTTCAAGGAACTACAGGAGGCAGGCGTCACTCATCCCGATATGGAGAACATTACAACATTGCTCACCACCGAAACAAAGGCGCGATGACCGTTTCCAAAAAGTAATGATTAAGCAAAGCAAACCATCCACTGAAATGAAAACAAAGATCTGCCTTCTAGCGTCCCTCGCGTTCGCTGCCATCTGCCCGTCTATTCTTGCTCAAGAAACGTCTGCCGCTGGAAGTGTTTACGGGCCGAAAGCTGGGTTTAACATTAGTGCGCCCGAAGGCTGGGTCGTCGACAATGAGGCCGGCAAAGGACAGGGATTGCCCTGCGTTCTCTATTCCAAGGGCTCATCGTGGTCGGACGCGAAGACGGGGATGTACGCGAACATTGCAGGCCCTGAATGGGAAGGCGTAAACGCATTCGTGGCAATGGCGATCAAGGAGATGAAGCCAAAGCACGGGATCCCAAAGGAGAAGATTGCGTCCGGTAAAACTAAGGACGGCCATGATTACTTCATCAACGAATACCCTGCGACAAAGACTTACTCGCAGTGGGAACGCGTCGGCTACGTTCAACTTCCGCAGGGAGTCGCTTATATCGTCCTCACATCCCGCGATCAAGCCAGTTATCAGAAAGATTCCGGCGCACTCGAGAAAGTTCTGAAAAGCCTGGTCTACGTCGAGCCGAAGTCCGAGGTGGCAAGTGGCCAGGAATACGCTCGTCGTTATAGGCAGCTGCTAGATAAGCATGCCGAGGAGCAGATCGAGCCGCTGCTCACCGAATGGCGGGAGAAGGCGCCTGACGATCCCGACGCATGGATCACGAGCGCAAATTATTATTTTAACGAACGCCAGACGAATATCTCGACGAAGAAGCCCGGCGCGGGTGACATTACGTTGACTGATAAGAAGGGGAAAGTAGCGGGAAGCATTTCGTTCGAGCAGGTTGAAGGGAGTCGGAAGCGAGCCTCCGATCTTCTTGTAGAAGCGACGACGAAATTTCCCGATCACCTCGATATCTGGTGCGGGCTTGCGTTTATGTACCAGGAGACTGGAGATTTCGACAGTGAGTTGTCGACGTTGAAGAAGATGGTCGCGTATGCTCGCGAGCATCCGGCGCAGCTCAAGTGGTTGAAAGGCCAGCCGCTAGATGAGCCGTCGGACAAATTCGTTCCAGACAAACTGCACGAGTACGGCCTGTATTATGAGGAAAAGGAGAACGCGGAGGATGATAAGCGGTGGTACCAGATTGCGAGCCTAGCGATGCAACAGTATCCGAATGATGTGCAAGGATTCATAGACGCAGCCGGCTATTATGCCGACCTTGGCGAGTGGCAAAACGCGCGCGAACTTTTGACAAAAGCGCATGAGACGAATCCGAAATCGATCGGCGCGCTGTTTGGTCTCGGCAAGATCAGCGCTGAAATGAAGGACTTTGTGAGCGCGCGAAAATATTTTGAGGAAGTTCTAAAGCTTGAGACCAGCGGCCCATACGCGCAGGAGGCAAAGGAGCGGTTACGAAAACTGAAGAAAAAGTAACAACCGAAGTGTTTGTGCGTGTGAGAGATGTCCTCATTGGAGTCTCAGTGCTTATTGGAATTCTCACGCTGCTGGATAGTGCATCAGGCGCGCGGTCGGTGGACGACGAGATCAAAAGTCCGGGTGACCCGGCGCATCAGCCCTGGATAGAAAGCGGACTGGATAAAGGCGTCCTGGCGCGACATTCGAAGTCTCCGGATGGCCGTCACGCGTTGGCCTGGGTGGCGGTGGCTGAGCCGGCCGCGATCGATTGGGAGCTGCTCAAGAGCGCGCCTGATAGCTTCTATGAAAAGTACGATTTGCGCGAGTTGTGGGTTGTTGATCTGGCGCAAAACCGGAAGCTTTGCTCACTGGGCAGCTCGATCGGTTACGTTCGGCCCGGAAGTCATCGCAGCTTAAGTGTGGCGTGGGGGCCGCTTGAGGGTGGCCGCCGCTTTGCCATCGCCGGCTATGAGTGGAAATGGGGGACCGAGGCGCTTCTTCTTCTCGACATCGGCTCAGACAACTGCCGCGAAACGCAGATCGGACAAATCCTCGATGGTGCAGTGGGCGTGGCAGTTAAGAAAAGTAGGGTGCAACGGGAAGCCTACGATTTTAAATATAACATCTCAGACTTGCCGGAGATTGGATTAAAGACTGGTTTCGCTAATAGCTCGACCTTTAGAATTCCCTTCACTGTGAAAAGCCGCGAGCGTGACAAGCCGGTCGCAGAGGGTATTGCCACCTTAAAGCTCACGCGCCGCGCCGACACGCCATCCGTTACCGTTAACAAAGTAAGCATCGAACAACTGCGTGAGGATCCGTTTACCGATGATGCGCGCCTGGCGAAAGCAGATCGCGAACTTAATGCGCTCTATCTCGATTTGTTAAAGCGCCTAAAGCCAGCCGACCAGCAACCGCTCAAAACCGATGAACGTGATTGGATCCAGCAGCGCGAAACAGAGGCTGCCAGCTTGAAAGGCGACTATTACGACAACAATCGAATTGCCTCCGACCGCGCCCTGCAACGTCTTACCGAGCAGCGAATCGCTGAGCTGCGCAAGCGTATCGATTCTCTGCGAAAGCAATAGGAGTTAACATATGAAATCCACTTACCTAAATCTTGTCATCTGGCTGCTTGGTGGCAGCCTGGCTGTTTCCATCGCGGTCGCGGGGGAGGAAACAGACCTTTCGGAACTGAACGCTAAGTTCCAGCGGCTGTATGCAACCAAGCAATTCAATCAAGCCGCGCCTATCGCGGAAAAGATTCTTCAGATTAATGAAGAAACTCGCGGCCCCGAGGATCGGAAGACGGCGGTCGCTGCGAACAATCTCGCTGAGGTCTATCGTTACATGGGCCAATACGCAAAAGCCGAACCGCTTTACCAGCGCGCGCTTAAAGTATTCGAAAAGGAACTCGGCCCTGAGCACCCTGATGTCGCCTCGGTCTTGAATAACATCGCGCTGCTTTACGGGGAAACCGGGGCGTACGACAAAGCCGAGCCAATCTACCTGCGCGCTTTGAAAATCAGAGAGGCCGCTTTCGGGCCGGATAATCCCGAGACAGCGGAAAGTCTGAATGCACTGGCGGCACTCTATTATTACATGAAGGAATACGCCAAGGCCGAGCCCCTTTATCAGCGGGCACTTAAGATTCGAGAAAAAGCTTTCGGACGCGATAACCCGCGCACAGCTTACACGTTAAACGACCTCGGGAGCTTGTATGTCGCCGAAGAAGAATACGGAAAGGCGGAGACACTGCTTCAACGCGCTTTGAAGATTCGTGAAAAATCGCTCGGTGCAAATAACTGGGATACTGCGGTGACGATGCAAAATCTGGCTGGCCTGTATCGAGACATGGGTCAATACGCGAAAGCCGAATCGCTGTTCCAGCGCGCCCTAGCTGCTTCTGAAAAGACCGCGGGCCCGAATCATCCAAACACCGCATGGATCGTCAATAACATCGGCACTGTCTACCAGGCGATGGGAAAATCTGGCGAAGCCAAATCATATTTTGAGCGCGCGTTAAAGACGCGTGAGACGGTGCTTGGGCCGGATCATCCGGACGTGGGCGCGACGTTATCCGGTCTTGCACAGGTCTACCAGGACATGGGTGATTACGCGAAGGCGGAAGAGCTTTACAAACGCGCCCAAAAAATAACGGAGAAAATGCATGGACCGGAAAGCCTAGCCGCGTCCTCGAGCATGCACGAGCTTGCAATACTCTATATGTATCAGCGCGACTACGCCAAGGCCGAACCGCTGTACCAACAGGCCCTTGCCATCAGCGAAAAAGCCGCCGGACCTGACTCGACCGACACCGCCGCGACGCTGGACAGCCTTGGCGCCCTGTACAACCGCATGGGGCAATACGCCAAAGCCGAGCCGCTTGAGCTCCGGGCGCTCCGAATTTACGAGAAAGCGCTTGGCCCGGACCACCCTAACACCGCCAGGGCCAACATCAATCTGGCACAGCTTTATTGCGACAAGGGCGAGTTTGCCAAAGCCGAGCCACTCGCGGTGCGCGCATTAAAGATTGACGAGAAAAAATTGGGCGCCGAGCACCCGGACACTGCAAAAGATCTCATCGTTCTGGCGAATCTTTATCGCGATACAGCGCAATATGCCAAAGCCGAGCAGCTGTATCAGCGCGCGCTCAAAATCCGCGAGAAAACCCTCGGGCCGAATAATTCAAGCGTCGCCACGACGTTGGACGAGCTCGCCGCGCTCTACTGGGAAAAAGGTCAGTCAGCAAAAGCGGAACCGCTGTCGCAACGCGCGGCGGGAATTCGCGCGCGCATCAAAGAGGAACGACCGCCCACTGCAAACAAGTCGCCCGCGACGCAAAGCAACTAAATTAGTTGCGGATTGCTCCTTGCTTTTAGCGTGCGGCAAATGCACGAAAGATCTTCAGCAGCGCAATCTCGTATTTGCCGCCAAGGACTCTGCTGATATCGACAAGTGTTCCGCCAGAAACCTGGCGAAAAGCTGCCGCGATTTCGTTTTCCTGCACGGCTGTGAACAATCGCTCACGCGCGTGCGCGAGCTTGCCGCATTCGATCGCATCGAGCAGATGACTGTAAATGGTGCTGCGCACAAAACCGCGTGCGCGCGCAATTTGCTCGACGGATTCGCCGGCCTGAAATCGCTGCAATGTCTCGGCTTGGCTGTCATTCAAACGCAGCCGGCGATGCGTGTCTAACGGAGTAACGACAGTGCGCGTAAAATTGCGTCGCGGATTCGCGACGAGATAATTTCTTATTTCGGCCAGAAACGGCGCGCCAAAATCCTTCAGCTTCTGTTCGCCTACTCCGGGAATGCGGCGGAACTCGACCGAATTCGTAGGATAATTTCTCGCCATTTCGCGAAGCGATACATCGGAGAAGATGATGTAAGCGGGCACGACGCGTTCATCGGCAAACTGGCGACGCAATGCGCGCAAGCGCTCAAACAATGCTTCGTCGCATTCGATCGCACCTGGCTTGATTCGCGCGCCTTTCTCCGCGATTTCGATTTGTTTGGTCAAAACGATCGATGTTCGTTTTCTCAATGCCTCCAGACCGGCAGGCGTAAGCGACAGTGTCGCAAACTTGCCAGGCGCACATGCGACCAGCCCAAGCCGCAATAGTTCGCGACCGATTGCCTGCCATTCACCTCGTTTTAATTCCCCGCCGACACCGTAAGTGGACAGCTCGTTGTGACCTCGTTGCCGGATCGCTTCCGTGTCAGCGCCGCGGAGGACATCGACAACGTGACCCAATCCGAATCCGAATCCGTGTCTGGCGTGGATACGATATACGCAGGAAAGAAATTTTTGCGCGTGAACCGTTCCGTCGAATGTCTCGCGCGGTTGCAAACAATTGTCGCAACCGCCACACGACTGCTGTAGCGGCGGTCTCTGACCGCCGACGGCGTGGCTGTTGGCAGGATATGTCTCACCGAAGTACTCCAGCAGCGTCGCACGCCGGCATTCGCGCGTCTCGGCGTAATGGACCATCTGCTGAAGCTGTGCACGGGCGATGCGGGCCTCCTTCTCAGCTTTTTCGTCGATGAAATGCAGGTGCTTGGCAACATCGCTCGGGCTGAACAGCAGCATGCATTCGCTGGGTAATCCGTCGCGTCCGGCGCGACCAGTCTCCTGATAATAGCTCTCCAGATTTTTCGGCAGGTCATAGTGCACGACGAAACGAACGTTGGGCTTATTGATCCCCATTCCGAACGCGATGGTCGCAGTGACCACGCGTACATCGTCACGCAGAAATGCTTCCTGATGCTTCGTGCGCTCGGCCGCGGTGAGCCCAGCGTGGTATGGCTTCGCGCTCACGCCGGCCTCATTCAAATTTCGGGCGAGTGATTCGGTGCTCTTTCGGCTTGCACAGTAAACGATTCCGCTGTCGTTAGGCCGGCTGCGAATGAAGGCCAGTAGTTGTTCATAAGGCGCCGCCTTCGGGACCACCCGATACGTCAGATTCGGCCGGTTGAAGCTGGCCACGTAAGAGCGCAGGTCGCGCAGTTTCAGTTCCTTAATGACGTCGGCTCGCACCCGTTCTGTCGCCGTGGCGGTGAGCGCCATGATCGGCACATCGGGCAGATGTTTCCGCAGTTTCTTAAGCTCGCGATATTCCGGCCGAAAATCGTGGCCCCATTCGCTAATGCAATGGGCTTCATCGATTGCGAATTGCGCAATGTTCCAGTTGAGAGCGCGCTCCAAAAAGATGTCGAGCATTAATCGCTCCGGCGCGACATAGAGCATCCGGTATTCACCCCGATGCAAGCCACGCCAGCGCGCCTTCGCCTCGTCGCGATCAAGTGTCGAATTCAGGTAGGTCGCCGCAATGCCACTGGTTTGCAGCGCATCAACCTGATCTTTCATCAATGAAACCAGCGGTGACACTACGATCGTGAGTCCGTTGCGCATCAAGGCCGGTAGTTGAAAACAAAGCGATTTGCCGCCGCCGGTCGGCATCAGCACAAACACATCCCGCCCCGTGAGCGCGTCCTCGATGATCTCGCGCTGCAATGGCCGAAACCGTTCGTAGCCGAAATGTTTCTTTAGCGCCCCGAGCAAATCCATCGCGCCTTTATAAAAGAACGCGCGTATTTTGGCACACCGAATTTGAACGTTTGCTTTTTATCCCTGCGGCAGCCTTTTGCCTGGAACCGTTTGCTTGTGTGCGTTGGTAAAACCGTGCAGAACTGAGATCATGATGAAATCAACAGGAGTCCTTTGGTTGATGGTTGTGCTCGCAGCAGCTGTTGCGGCACAGAACAAATATCCCGGCGGAATTGTTTACGGGCCGAAAGCCGCATTTAACATTAGCGCACCCGAAACCTGGGTGTTGGACAACGAGTCAGGCGTGGAGCAGGGATTGCCGTGCGTTCTTTATCCGAAGGGGGAATCTTGGGCTGATGCGCGAACGGTCATGTACGCGAAAATCGCCAGCACTCAGTACGAGGATGCCGAGAAATTCGCGGCGGTGGCCATCAAACAAATAGAGAGCAGGCACGGCAAGCCAAAGGAAAAGATCGATAAAGGAACCACAGGTAACGGTCAACCGTTCTTCATCAACGAGTACCGCGCGACGAAAACGTATTCCCAGTGGGAACGCGTGGCCTATGTCCAGTTGCCAAAGGCCGATGCGTATATCGTTCTCTCTTCTCGCGACGAAGCGAGCTACCGAAAAGACGCACCCGCGCTACGCGAAGTGTTGAAGACGTTCGCCTATCTCGAGACGAAAACTGGTCCGCGGCACAA
>DATFXC010000034.1:0-4527 GCA_035258625.1 Candidatus Udaeobacter sp.
AAGTGTGTCCTGATCTTTCTGGTTTGGTTTTAACTCGGCGCTCGGCGGTTTTTCGATTGTGGATCTGGGAATGATTTCGCGCGCGGGCGGTTCGGGTGAACCGCCCCTAACTGAATTTGCAGAAGGGTAGGGGCGATTGACCCCAATCGACTGTTGCGCGTAATCCGAATTTATCCAGCGAGCCAGTTGGTAAATCATCGTCTTCGGTACGTCGCTGATTACAGCAAGCCCGCCAGCCATGTCGCCGTAAAGAGTGCAATAACCAACGGCGAGTTCGCTCTTGTTTCCAGTCGATAAAACGAGGTGGCCGAACTTGTTCGACAGCGCCATCAGAATCATTGCACGCAGACGCGGCTGCATGTTTTCTTCCGTCTCGTTTTCGGGCAGGCCTTTGAAGATTTCCTTGAACTGGGCCTTGAAAACGTGGAACGCGTCGGTGATCGGAATCTCGAGAAATTTTATGCCGAGGTTACGCGCGAGCACACGCGCGTCCTCGATGCTGCCGCGCGACGAGTACGGGCTCGGCATGGAAACACCGGTTACGTTCTCCGGACCCAATGCATCGGCTGCAATGACTGCTGTTACCGCGGAATCAACTCCGCCGCTCAAACCGACTACTACCGAGTGGAAGTTGCATTTGCGGCAGTAATCGCGGAGCCCGAGAGACAGCGCGGCAAAAATTTGCTCCGCCGTTTTGCCTTCGTGAAATTCGATTGCCGCAGTCGAATCCGTATCGACCACTCGTTCGTCCTCACGAAACGCTGCGAGCTGCGCGATCACGTTTCCGGCTGAATTGACCGCGAAGGAATTGCCGTCGAACACGAGTTGATCGTTGCCGCCTACGAGATTGCAGTAGCTGATGGGGCGTTGATGCGCCCGTGCGAGGCCCGCCACCATCTCGAAGCGGATCGCAGGCTTATGCAAGCTAAATGGCGAGGAGCTTAGATTAACGATGATCTCCGCGCCTTGCTCGACCAGGCTGCGCACCGGTTCGCAGTCGTAGAGCGGTCGCGGCAGGTAATGTTCGGTCCAAATATCTTCGCAAATGGTTACGCCGATTTTTTTTCCGTGGACAAGAAATGGCTCGACGTAATCAGCCGGCTGGAAGTAGCGCTCCTCGTCAAAGACATCGTAAGTCGGCAAAAGTGATTTGTAAGTTTTACGGATCGGCTTGCCGCGTTCGAGCAAAGCAGCGGCGTTACGAAACGGTTTGCCGCGCCCTTCGTTGCGATCAACGAACCCGACGAGCAACGCCGCGTCTCCGATGCAAGCGTGCAGCTTTGCCAGCAATTCGAGATTTTCCGGAACGAAGCGCGATTTGAGAACGAGATCCTGCGGCGGATATCCGGTGATCGCCAGCTCAGGTGTAAGAACGAGTTCTGCGCCCGCTACCGCGAGGCGCTCGTACGCACTAGTGATCAACTCGCAATTTTCCCTCAAATCTCCGACGGTCGGGTTAATTTGAGCGAAACCAATCTTCATGCTGCTAAATGCAGATTAAGCGTAACGTCGCAAGCAGCAATTCTCTTTTGTCTACGCTGCGATGGAATCTGCTGACCAACGGGCGACGGAACTCGCGGGCCCTTAATTATCTATCCTGTCCTTCGTGAGTCCTACCTGGAAATCACTGCTTCGTCCGATGTAAAAAGCCCCGCTGTTATTTCCTTCCAAAATGCGGCGGCATTGTTGAGTTCGAGAGGATTTTCTAGCTCGCTAGCTGTTTTCTCGGGCTTCCAGAACTTTGTGTCCGCATTCTCGTATTTGAGAACCGTGAACATGCCTGTCGCGAGATGATAGAGAATGTGGCAGTGGTAGGCCCACACACCGGGATCATTGGCATCGAAGACAACTTTGATTGTGGATTTTGGCGGAACCAGGATGGTGTCGCGTTTTGCGCCTGTGATTTTCTGCCCGTCGATCTCAGTAACTTCGAACACATGCCCATGTAGATGCATGGGATGGGACATTCCGGTCGTGTTTGAGATCACAAGTTCAACCCGTTCGCCTTCTTTTACGTTGAGGCTGTTTCGGTTTGGATAGGACGCCCCATTGATTGTCCAGGTATAGGTCATCATACTGCCACCAAGGACCGATGGCAGTGAACGTTGCACGGGTCTCTCGGGTAGCGGCTTTTTCGCCACAAGACGGATCTCCTGCGTGTTGTCTAAGCCGCCGATCTTTTGCTGCCCCCGAATTGGTAATGTTCTCTTGGGAATTTTGGCTCCCGGCGTCGCGAGTAGCACGCCCGCCTGCAAGGTGGATCCCTCAGCTAACGCCAGAACGGGAAAAACACCGCCGTTTGGGGGAATTGTCACGAGCAAGTCGAGCCGCTGCGCCGTGGAAAGCTGGAAGAAATTGCCCTTGAGAGGTTCGACGTCTTCTCCGTCAGTGGCAACGATGGTCGCTTCCAGCTTGCCGGTATCGATGAAAAAATTGGTTGCCGAGGCGGCTCCCATCAGGCGCAACAGCACACGCTGCCCGGGCTTGATCTCAAGCACATGTGGATTGTCAATCGTCTGGCGATTGGCCAGGAGTGCATCATACTTCACATCGACGTCGGGTGGCGGAGCCTCCACTTTCTGCGCGACCAACCGTTTCGATGCCGCATCCCATCGCTGCACTACAAGGGATTCTTTTTGTTCCGACATGCTCATCGGATTCGAGTCAGGCATCCCTTTGCCCTGCTGCTTCCCGTTCATGCCCTGCGCTTTTCCCATGAGACCCTTGAGGATGTCCTGGGGACTCTTGAACGAGAAGTCGCTGAGCATCACCGTAAACTCGGCATCGGCCACCTTTGACTGGGCTGCTGAGCGAATCACCATCGGCGCCGATAGAAGCTGTTGTTCCTGCAGTCCATAGTGCGAGTGCATCCAGTAGCTTCCACTTTGTTTCAAAGGAAAATCGTATCGGCGGGAAGCTCCGGGCGGAATAGGATCCTGGGTAACAAAAGGCACGCCATCCATCAGGTTGGGCAGGATCAAGCCATGCCAATGAATCGACGTCGGTACCGGAAGCTGATTCACAACCTCAACATGGAAGCCCGCCGTCTTTTCCGGGCTGTAACCGTGCTCTCCATCGGGTTGAGTAACAGCGGTGACCTTTACCGTTTTGCCATCCACGGTGATCTGCGATTCGCGCGCAAATAGTTTAACGTTTTCTGGTTCACTCCTGGTTTCTGTCGGAGCAGCGCGCAATACGCCCGTCGTTGCTATCGCGATAAACAGGATCGTTTTCCCGATGCAGTTAGATTTCATGCCAAGCTACAGAGGTGCAGACGAGCTTGACTGGGAAGCACGCGCATTAGCGTGATCTTAAAATCGATCGGCACTCGCGTTCAACAGGGAATCGACAAATTCCGAAGCAATCGCTTTACTCGCGGCAGTATGTTCAAGGCTTTGGATAAACGAGCACCGAGCCAAAAGCGAATCAACTCAATGGCAATCGCTGTGGTGATGATTGTTCCTTTAAGCGCCGGGTCCTCATTCGCTTCAACACAAGGTTTGAATCAAATCGCGACGCCAGATTTACCGCCGGAAGGTGACTTTTCGCTCAGTTTCCAAGCCCAGAATCAGAAACTTGGCAATCCATATCAGGTGCAAGCAGAAATGGGATTAACCAAATGGTTCGAGATCGCCATCTTCAAAGGTTTTGAGCCTAACGAATTGATTTTCGGGACCGAAATTGGATTGCTTATGAAAGAGCCCTATTTGCTCTCGATCGGTTTCTCAAATTGGTCACCGCACAGTCACGTCGATCCCCAGCCTTATATCGAAGCCGGGTACTGGGGAGAGCATCACAAATTCACCGCTGGCGTGGCCTATGCCGATTCTCATGGCGAAGCCATCCTCGGTTACGCCTATGATTTCAATAATACATGGCGGGTGCAGGTCGATTTTCAGAGCGGCTCCGATAATTCATCCACGATCGGATTTGTCTGGAGTGTTCACGATGATATTCAGGTGAATCCCGCGATCTATGTCACCAACGATAGCCCGCATGAAGTGGCGGGTTACGTGTCTTTCACTTACACATTTCACCTCTGGGGTGGGAGGAAATAAGCCTGCGCAGCTCGTTCCGGAGACGAGGCATTAGCAAAAGGACCTGATCTTATCCGCCGTAGCTGACGCGCCAGATGGTCTTGTCGCCGTCTTCGCTGATAAGCAGACTGCCGTCTTTCGCGACGGTGATGCCGACGGGACGACCCCAGACTTTGCCATCGGATGTGACGAAGCCAGTCACGAAATCTTCATATTCGCCGCTCGCTTTGCCGGTGGAGTGATCGAAAGGGACGCGCACAATTTTGTAACCAGTACGTTTCATCCGGTTCCATGAACCGTGGAACGCAGCGAAGATGTCGCCTTTGTATTCGGACGGGAATTGGTCGCCAGTGTAAAAACATAGATTGAGCGAAGCTGAGTGCGCTTGCACGAGCACATCGGGAACGATGACTTTGTCGGCGAGCTCAGGATGTTTCCCTTTGTGGCGCGGATCAGGGTGGTTACCGATGTAAAACCACGGCCAGCCATA
>DATFXC010000035.1:0-8152 GCA_035258625.1 Candidatus Udaeobacter sp.
CTGAGAGCGCGATCAAAACTACAAGCGTTAGGCGCGCAAGTGTTTGTAGTAATGATTTCATGGTCCTATCACCTATCGCATTCGCCCATCACGAAGTCCAGACTGCCTAACACTGCGGGCACATCGCTGACCAGACAGCCGGGCAAAAGTTCCGGCAGGATACTGAGGTTGACGAAGGATGGCGCGCGAATTTTTAACCGATACGGGACACCGCCGCCTCGGCTGTTGATGTAAAAGCCAAGCTCGCCCTTGGGATTTTCAGCTCCGAAATAGACTTCACCCGGCGACGCATCGAGCCCTTCGGTTACCACGATGAAATGATGAATCAACTCTTCCATCTTGGTCATCACCCGCGATTTCGGTGGAGTCATGTTTTTCCAATTTGAAACATTGATCGGGCCGCTGGGCAGTTTGGCGATTACTTGCCGCAAAATTCGCGCGCTCTGACGCATCTCCTCGACCCGCACCAGATAGCGATCGTAACAATCGCCCGCGCTGCCTATGACCACGTCGAAATCGTATTGCTCATAGTCGAGGTACGGGTGTTTTCGCCGCAAATCGTGTTCGATCCCACTCCCCCGCAAGGTTGGGCCAGAAATGGCGTGTGCGATCGCGCGCTCTTTGGTGATGACGCCGATGTCTTTTGTGCGATCGACAAAAATCTTGTTACGAGTCAGCAACCTGTCGCATTCGTCGAGACTCGGGCCGAAGTCGTCGAGGAATTTTTTGAGTTGCGGGATAAATCCCTCCGGAAGATCGCGGATTTGTCCGCCCACCCGCGTGTAGGATGTTGTAAAGCGCGCGCCGGTCAGCAGCTCGAAAAGATCATAAAGTTTTTCGCGCTCGGTAAACGTGTAGAGAAAGACCGACATGGCGCCGAGATCGAGCGCCATCGCGCCGAGCCCCAGCAGATGCGAGGAGAGACGCGAGGTTTCGCAACAAATGGTGCGGATCGCTTTTCCCCGCGGCGGAATGTCCCAACCCATCAATTTTTCTACTGCGAGCGCGTAGGCCACGTTATTTGAGAGCGGCGCGAGGTAATCAAGCCGGTCGGTGTACGGCACAAATTGGTTGTATTGCATGTTCTCGGCGATCTTCTCATCACCGCGATGGAGAAAGCCGATGTCGGGCGTCGCTTTGGTGATGATCTCGCCATCTAGCTCCAGCACGAGCCGCAGCACGCCGTGCGTGGCCGGATGCGACGGCCCCATGTTGAGCACCATCTTCTCGCCAATGTCGTCCTGCCCCGGCTCGCGCAGCGCCGCGTCGGCAGCGGCGACTCGGGTAACCGGGTCCGGTGATTCGATCTCGCGCGTCGTGAAGGGCATGGACGAAGAAGTTACCACGTTCTGGGTAAGGTTTACGCTGGCGAGTGGAGTATTCTTTCGCAAGCGATTTCTGGAGAGCGCACGCTTGCAGCGTGCTGACGATGCCATTCTGCCATCGCGAACTTTTGTACTGTTCTCCTTAAGCGAATTCAGCTGGTAGCAAGAAAACGTTCGTTGCGGCAGAATGGCGCAACCAGCACGCCACAGGCGTGCGCTTCCCAGAAGGCGCTCGCGCTTGGGACGAAACACGATTAACTACAACGCCATATGCCGAAAAAAATCGCATTACTTTTCGCCGGTCAGGGCGCGCAATGCGTCGGGATGGGGCAGGATCTCGCCGATCAATTTTCTATCGCTGCGGATTTGTTTCGTCAGGCAGATGAAATTCTTGGTCGAAATTTAAGCGAAATCGCGTGGAACGGGCCGATCGAAGAATTGACCAAGACGAGCAACTGCCAGCCGGCGCTTTATGTTCACGCCCTCGCGGCATTGGCGGCGTTGCGCGAAGGCTTCGGTGAGTTTGAAGTCGGTGGAGCGGCCGGTTTGTCGTTAGGGGAGCTCACCGCGCACGCTGCGGCGGGCACCTTCGATTTTGCGACTGGTCTGAAGCTGGTGCAGAAGCGCGGTGAATTCATGGACGAAGCGTGCGTAAGCACGCGAGGAGGCATGGCGGCGATGATTGGCGGCTTGGAAAATGATGTGCGCAGGCTTGCCGCGGATGAAGATGTCGATATCGCCAACATCAATGCGCCTAGTCAGATCGTCATTTCGGGTGAGTTGGCGAACGTGCAAACCGCTGTTGCGGTCGCGAAAGAATACGGCATTGGCCGCGCGATGATGCTCAACGTTGCCGGCGCATATCATTCGCGTCTCATGGAAAGTGCTTATGTGAAATTGGAGAAAGTGCTTGCTGATGTGCCGATGCAAACGCCGCGTTTCCCCGTAATCAGCAACGTGACCAGCGAAGAAGTCAAAACGCCTGAGGAAATTCGGAAGACTCTTCGCGATCAAGTCATTGGCACGGTGCGGTGGACAGATTGTATGCAGCGCCTTATCCATGGCTGTGATTTTTTCATTGAGCTCGGCCCGGGCAACGTGCTCGCAGGTCTACTGAAACGCACGAACCGGGGCATGGACGTCATGTCTGTTGGCGAAGCCGAACTGGTCCGCAGGTGCGCCGCGGCGCTGTAGTCGCTTCGCTGTGTGAAGCGTCAATTCAGTGTGTCTGGAATCGTCGCCCGAGTACGATGGCTACGACATCGACAATTGTGCTTCGTCGTCGTAATTGTCCCCACATGACGTTGCAAGAACGTGTGGACTCGGATCTGAAGGAGGCGATGCGGGCCAAAGACGCAACAAAACTGGCCGTGCTGCGCATGCTTAAATCGGCGTTGAAATACGCGGCGATCGCAAAATCCGGTGCAGAAGCCGAGCTGAGTGACGCGGAAGCGGTCCAGGTCATTCGCAAACAAGCGAAGCAACGCCAGGATTCCATCGAGAGTTTTGAAAAAGGCGGGCGCGCCGAATTGGCCGATAGAGAAAAAGAAGAGCTGGCGATTATAAACACCTATCTGCCGCAGGCGATGAGCGCAGACGAACTGGCGAAAATTGTGCGCGAAACCATTGCCGAAATTGGCGCCACATCAAAAGCGCAGATGGGCGTAGTGATAAAAGCCTTACAGGCGAAAATCGGCGGGCGCGCCGATGGCAAAACGCTCAGCGCCGAAGTGCAGAAGCAACTTTAGTGATCGGTTGAAGCGTTGAACGGTTAAAGGGTTAAAATGTCGCCCCTTCGGCCCTTCAACTTTTAAACCAATCAAGCCATGCTCAGCGCCATCATTGTCGCCGCCGGGAACAGCCGGCGCATGGGTTTCGACAAACTGCTTGCCTCTGTTGCGGGCGAACCAGTAATCGCTCACGCAATCGGCGCGTTCGACCGCACGGCTTCCGTTAGCGAAATCGTCATCGTCGCGCGCGAAGAACGACTTGATGAAATCAGAAAAATCACTTCTGACGCGGGTTTCAGCAAGGTCCGGTCGATTATCCCCGGCGGCGAACGCCGGCAGGATTCCGTTAGAGCCGGCTTGGATCGGATCGAGCCCCAAGCGAAATACATCGCCGTGCACGACGCAGCGCGCCCGTTGGTTACTCCGGAGCAAATCGAGCACGCCTTCGAACAATGCCGCGTTCACGGCGCAGCCGCTTTGGCACAGCCGGTCAACGACACATTAAAACGCGCGGATGTCGATTTCTTAGTGGGCGGTTCGGTTGATCGGCGTCAGCTTTACGCCATGCAAACGCCGCAGATTTTCGAGCGAAAGTTGATTGAGGACGCCTACCGCGCCGTTTACGCGGAGAACATTTCCGTGACCGACGAAGTCTCCGCAGTCGAGCGACTCGGTCGTAAGATCGCGCTCGTTCTCAACGACGATTTCAATTTCAAAATCACTTACCCGCGCGATTTGCCAGTCGCGGAATTCGTTCTCAGGCAGCGGAAGGACCGAAGTGTGAATTGACCTTCTGTTGGGCGTCTAAAGGGATTTCAGAAATTGTAGCCACCGGCCTGTGGCCGGTCTTGAATGCAGCGCGGTTTCGGAGCCAAGGAGCCGGCTCAAAGGGCCGTGGCTACAGGAAACTGCAGTTAATTTTTTACTAGGATCGTCGTCAGCGGCCCATCCCAAGGCGCTCGGCGAGAAGACGGGGCAGACCAGACTTCGTGATTTTCTTTTGAGCGGTCGCCACATCGTATTTTACCCGCAGCAGTTCCACCAGCTTGCTCTCAGCATCGTAAATGCAATATCCAGCGCGCCAGTTTCCGTCACGCGGTTGTCCCACGCTGCCGGCGTTGATGAAATATTTTTTGCCGGGCTCGATGCGAACGTGCTCGCCGGTCTGGCGTCGGACACCTTCGTCGCGAACGAAAACCACTGGCACATGCGTGTGGCCGAAAAAACAAACTGCCGTGCGTTGATAAGTGAAACTAGCAACGGCATCGAGATTATTGAACACGTAGCCCCATTGCCCTGGCGTATCGAGCGTGGCGTGCACGATCGTAAAATCGTGGACCCGCCTCTGCAATGGCAGGCTGCGCAACCATTCCTTATCCTGCTCATTCAAATGTTCGCGCGTCCACTCAATGGCGCGCTCGGCCAGTTCGTTGAAGCGTTCCGACGACGCCGGGAAGGTCGCCTGTTCGTCGTGATTACCTTTAACCACTGGGCAATCGAGTTCGCGGACAAGTTCGATGCATTCCGCCGGATTTGCGTTGTAACCGACCACGTCGCCCAGACAGACAAAGTGTGTGCATCTGCGTTGACGCGCGTCGGCCATCACAGCTTCGAGCGCTTCGAGGTTTGAATGGATGTCACTGAAAATTGCGAACCGCATTACGACCTCGGTTAGACCGTTAAAAAGTTAGAACGTTACAACGGAAGCGCGTGGGCGCACCAACGTTTTGATGCCGCGGATTTTCCAGCTGCTACGGCTTCAAGACTCGCGATTGAATCGCTAACGTTTGCCTTCCTTATCAGGAATTCGTTGTTCCTGCGGAATCCCAAGTTTGTCTTCGAGGAGCTTCAGCCGCTTGATCAAGGTCGGCAGCCGTTCCTTCTCGCCCTCATCGTAGAGCCGGCGCAGGCGCTCATATGCTTCTTGCTCGCGCCCCTCGCAGTACGAAAGCTCGTAGGCCGAGAAACGCCTGTCCCATGGCGCTGCTTCCGGCAACCCCGCTGCTTTGGCGTAGTATTCGGCTGCGCGCCCGTGGTCTTTGTATTTCTCCTTATAGAGTCGGGCAAGCGCTTCGTACAGCTCGGGGCGATCGGGATTATTTCTAATTCCGCGCTCGAGAAGGTCCTTGCCGAGCGCGAAATATTCGCGCTGCGCTTTGACTCGCAGCGCCTGGCGGGGCTGGTTGGCATCGTTCATCGCCGCTACGCTCGCGTTCCAGGCCATGTGCCATGCTGCCGTGTCCCAAAACAGGAGTACCCGTGGTTGAAGTGTCGTGATTTGTCGAAACAACCACAGCATCCGGCCCCATTGAGTGTTCTCCCATGCAGCATGCGCCTGGATAAAAAGCGCATCGGCCACAATGGCTCGAAATCCGCTCAGTGCGGCGATGAATCCCAGTTGCCCGATTTTTTCGCGCAGATCGAGATTGAATTCGACGCTGCGGAAATGTTCCTGCCGGTGAAGAACCGCAAGGTCGCGTTCCACCGGCAATTTGAGCAGGCCCATCACGATCAACACCGCCAGCGCGATCAGGCCTCGCGTCATAATTCTTTTCCGTAAAACACAAAAACCGCCAGCAACGTGTAAATCACCGTGTAAAAAATGCCGAGCAGGGCGGTCTTGGTGAACACTGCCATCGAAATGGCGGTGCCAGCGACGATGTCATCCACCAGATTGAAAGCCTGCAGATCGGGAAAGAGCAGCGCCACGATCGCCAGAAGGACACGCGTTATGAGTCCGCTGCCGTGTTCGCTCAGCCAGTACTCGCGGGCAGTGGCTTCCAAGTGTCCGATGAAATAAATAAAAACCATCACCACGATGGTGAAGATCGTTGACGTGGCGAAGGTAGAAACAAACAGGGTTAGGGCTGTGAGCAGACACGCCTTGAGGAAGATAATGATGATTCCAGGAACAAGATCGACGTTGAACGCGGACGCCTGAACGGCGCGCAGAGCATCGGAGAGCTGGTCCGGCGGCGCACTGGCCATTTGTTTCGCGGTGGCCTGCAGCACTGCCTGCTCGCGCAAGTACAGCACGGCTACGAACGCCGCGACCATTACAAGAGTGCTGATCAGCAGCAACAAAAGAACCCCGGCAATTTTGCCCACAACATATTCGAACCGCGGCACCGGCTTGGCGAGAATGGTGTAGACCGTGCGGTCCTCGATGTCTTGGGGAAGCATCCGGGCAGTGGCAACGATGGCTAGCAGCGACGTGAACATCGAGATCGCGCCCAGTGAAACGTCCTTCAGGATTTGAAATTCCTGTTGAAAAGAGAACTGCGCCATGAAGATCGAGCTGCCGATCAAGAGCAGCCCGAATACCAGCAGTACATAAAAAACTTTCAGGCGTGTCAGCTCGGTCAGCGTATTGCCGGTGATGGTGACAATGCGCGAGAGAGAAAGAGCGCGGTGTCGTTTCGCAACGGTTGAAGCGTTAAACGGTTGAAGCGTTGAAGCGGTTTCGCCGTCGGTCATCTTTATGGTTCGTCACTCGCGAGTTGAGGTTTTGTCATTCCCTCCTGTTGATTCCAGGAACAATCTTTCCAGTGTTGTGGTCGACTTTCGCCGCTCGAGCAATTTCGCGTTTGACCGGCTGACGAAGGATTCAATCTCGCGGACCAACTCGTCGGAAGCATCCGCTATCACAAGCTCGGTTTGATTTTCAATTGCGATCAAGTCCCGCAAACGCCCTTCGCGCACCAGCACGCCATCGGCGAGAATCCCGATGCGGTCGCAAATTTCCTGCGCTTGCGCGAGTAAATGCGACGAGAGCAAAACGGTGATTCCGCGGCGCTTCAGATCCATGATCAAGTCGCGAATTTCGCGCGACCCCGCCGGATCGACGCCGGCGGTCGGTTCGTCCAGTACCACCAGCCTTGGATCATGAATCAATGCTTGCGCAAGTCCGATCCGTTGCAGCATTCCTTTCGAATATGTGCCCAACCGGCGGTCGCCTGCCTTGCTTAGCCCCACAACATCGAGCAGTTCGTTTACGCGGTTCTTCAACGGTGCACCTGTCATTCCGCAAAGGCGTCCGAAAAAACGCAGCGTTTCCGCGCCAGTGAGAAATTTGTAGAAATAAGGATTCTCCGGGAGAAACCCCACTGCTTCCCGGCTTTCGACGAGGCGACTGTCTCGTCCAAAAATTTCGGTGCGCCCGCGTGTAGGTGACACGAGCCCGAGAATAATTTTCAGTGTGGTGCTCTTGCCAGAGCCGTTCGGCCCGAGCAATCCGTACACTTCGCCCGGTTCGATGCGGAGGCTGAGGTCTTTTACCGCGACAACAGGGCGAGTGGGATGGAACGGAACGGGAAAAATCTTGGTTAATCCGTGAACAGCGACTGCCGGCCACGGTTCCGCGTCGCTGCTGCCTAACGAGTCAATCATGGCGAATCTCGAACCCGCGAGCGGCGACCGGTTCGTTCAGCTTGTTCTCGGCTTGTTTGCGGATGAGCGAACGAAGTTCGCTTTGAGCGACCTGATGGAGAAATGCGTGCACGTCGTCCTCGTCACCTGTAACCTGAAGTTCTACGCGACCGTCCCGCAGGTTGCGCACCCAACCAGTCACGTCAAACCCTTTGGCGATGTGGCGTACAGTGAAACGGAATCCGACGCCCTGGACGTGACCTTCATAAAATACCTGAAGCGAGATCATCACCTGCTCCAAGATGGAACCCGGGCATCGTCTATCTATACGAATAGACGAGACAGAAAGTACCTTCCTGGTCCTCAACCGAATCGACGGATACAAAATACTGGCCGCTGTTCTCCGGTGCGAAACCGGCCGCCGCTTTGTCCCCGTTGCTGAAATTCTCGGTGGTCACTTGTTTTCCGGTTTCATCATAAAGGGTGACCGCAACTTTTTTTAGCGGCTCCGTCGTGCCCACGGAAAACCAATACTGATTACCGGCATAAAGGTTCACCGCGATCAGGGCGTGATCGTGCGGTTTAAGCACGCCGCACGAATGTCCATCTCGAATCTTGAAACCGTCATTTGAAAATGCTCCCGCAAGTTCGAGTGCGTCCTTGCGCGCATTCACTTCAGCGTCCGTGTCTGCGCGGAGGATCACGCTCGTGCTCAGCACAGAAATCGAC
>DATFXC010000036.1:0-2916 GCA_035258625.1 Candidatus Udaeobacter sp.
GAAAAAGCCGATCACCAAGACCAGCACCCCGAAAATGAGCGGCATCGGCGAAACACGCTTGTTGCCGCCGCTCGTAACGGCACGGTGCCGAACTACCGGCGCAGAAACCGGTTTCGCGCGCTCGTTCTCTTGAAGGTAAGAATAGCCATCCACTGTCACGCTCTCGGAATCTTCAAACGCATCGAGATAAGGCGTCACATCGACGTCCAAAAATTTCCCGTAGATGAGCAGGAAACCTTTAGCGTAAGCCAGGCTGGGAAATTGCGAAAAGTCGTCGGCCTCAATCTCCGCGAGCCGCGCGGGACGAATCTTCGTCATCCGCGCCGCTTCATCGAGCGTGAGATTTCTGGCGCGTCTTGCTTCCTGAAATTTTTTACCAAGCCCTTCTATTGTCATGAGCGAAAACCCGGCTAAACAGCGGCATCGAGATCGACGAGTATCTCGCGTGGTTTGGCGCCTTCGCCGGGACCCAAAATACCGCGCTGCTCCAGAATATCAACGATGCGCGCCGCTCGCGTGTAGCCGAGCCGCAACCGCCGTTGAAGCAGCGAAGTAGACGCGCGTTTTTCCTGACGAATAATTTCGAGGCATTTTTCGACGAGCTCTTCATCTTCCGCTGTTACTTCTTCCTCTGGCGCACCAGCGGTTTGGAGCTTCTCATGCATGGCCGTATCAAATGCAGGCGGACTTTGTTTCGAAACAAATTCTACGAGCCCATGAATTTCATTGTCCGTAACCAGCACCCCTTGCGCGCGGATGAGACGGGAAGCGCTCGGCGGGAGATAAAGCATGTCGCCCTGTCCGAGCAAACGCTCGGCGCCGTTTTCATCAAGAATGACGCGGCTGTCGATCTTGCTCGCGACTTGGAACGCGATTCGGCAGGGAATATTTGCTTTGATGACGCCCGTGATCACGTCCGCGCGCGGCGTTTGTGTGGCGACGATCACGTGAATACCGGCCGCACGCGCCATTTGCGTGATGCGCGCGATCGCCGTCTCGACGTCCGCAGGCGCGGTTTGCATTAGATCAGCGAGCTCGTCGATGATCACGACGACATAGGGAATTCTGTCGGGACTTTCTTCTTCTGTAGCCAGGGGCGTTGACCCCGGCCCTCGCGCAGCAGTTTCCTGCTCTCGGCGGGGATCATCGATCCCGGCTACAGGCTTCTTCTTCGGCCGCGAATTAAACCCGACGATGTTGCGCACACCTGCACGTGCAAACATTTTGTAACGGCGTTCCATCTCGTCGATCAACCAGCGTAATGCCAGCAGCACTTTCTTCGGATCCGTAACGATGGGAAATGCAAGGTGCGGTAACGATTGATAGGCCTGCAATTCAACCATCTTTGGATCGATGATCACAAAGCGCAGTTCTTCCGGGGTGAAGCGAAAGAGCATGCTGGCAATCAGCGCATTGATGCAGACGCTTTTCCCGCTCCCAGTGGTACCGGCGACCAGCAGATGCGGCATTTGCGCCAAATCTGTAATGATCGCCTTGCCGTAAACGTCTTTGCCTAGTGCGAGCGGAATTTTCGCGTGCTCCCTCGCGGCGTCCCAATCAGGCGATTGCAGAAGCTCGCGCAGTTTCACCGTTACTTTTCTACTATTAGCCAGCTCGATACCAACTGTGTCTTTGCCCGGGATAGGCGCGAGAATGTTGATTCGTTCCGCGCGCGTCGCCCGCGCCAGATCGCGCTCAAGGCTTACTATCTTGTCCACGCGCACGCCTTTGGCTGGATAGACTTCGTAGCGCGTGATGGTTGGGCCCCTGGTGATGTCGCCCGGCACCACGGCAATACCAAATTGCCCCAATGTCTCAATCAGGATTTGCTGGACCTCTTGTAACTCAGACGGATCGGTGGCCGTGCGCGCTTCAAAACTGTGCTCCTCGAGCAGAACGAGCCCAGGCAAGACATAATCTTCCCAGCTCGAAGCGGCGCTTGTCGCACCAGGACCGCTTTTTGCTTTTTCTTCGCTTGCGCGCAGCTCGGCGAGAGACGGTCTGCGGCGAGCCACCATCAGCTCACTCGGCGGCACCGTTGTATCAACGACCTTCGGCGCCGGACGCTTTGTTAATTCCTCCGGCGACATTATTGCTCCCACGGACTCAGGCACAGGAACGCCCTTCTTTTTGAGTTCCTTTTGCAGTGCTTCCAGTGCTCGCCGTTCTTTTTCGGTCTTCTGTTTTTCCTTGAGATCGGACTTCCGAATCCTCCGCCGCACCCGCCATTCTTGCAGCTTTGCCACGCTGCGGCGGGTAAGCCTGACCATTTCGCGAACAAGATGGATCGGGCGCAGACCCGTGACCAAGATCAGGGTGGTCAAATAAACTCCGAACACGAGAATGACCGAGCCGACCGGGCCCAAAAGAGCGGGGAGCAGCCCGCGATGTTCGTCGGACAAGCGATAACCAATAAGGCCACCCGGCCCCTGAATGTCGATCGGCACCTTTCTCCCAAGCAAATGGCTGATCCCCCAGGCTTCATCGAGGCATGCACCAGAGATGAGGAACAGAACGATCCATGGGATTCGCAGCGCCACGCGTAACCGGGGATAAAACAATTTCGCCGCGCCGAAGCCAAGCAGAACGGCTGCCAGCAACAGCGAAGCGAAAACGCCTATCAACTGATAGCAAATGCCAGCGACGATCGCTCCCAGCGGGCCGATGAAATTTTGCGCGGGATGATTCGCCGGTGAAATGTGGCTAAACCAGAGCCAGGACGGTATATCCTTTGGCGTATAGGAAATCAGCGCAAAGAACAGCAATGTGCCAGCAAAAAGCAGAACGAGAGCGAATACCTCGTTCCAAGCGCTGAGTCTTTCTGTGCGGCCCACCGCGTGTGATAGTAACGCCATGCCCGCGTCTTTCAATCTTTTGTAGATGCGCTTCTGCCAAGCGCGTGGGCGTTCGACACAA
>DATFXC010000037.1:0-14085 GCA_035258625.1 Candidatus Udaeobacter sp.
GATTTTGGCTGTCCATTCGTCAGCTTGATCGAAATGAATGTCGAGACGTTCCCTGCAGAGAAACTCCCACCCGATCTCGCTAAAATCCCCGCCGTTAAGCCTGGGAGTAAATAGATAGAACAGGGTCCGCCCCGGCGCTGCCGAGGTGGAACGCGTTGTCCTCAACGCGTTGACTAAAGCATGCGGCTCTGCCGCCGGTTATCCGCGCCTTCGGCGAGCCAAGTGGCATCGTCTTGAGGACAAGCCGATCCACCCTTGCCTGCGAAAGGATCGATAACCCAAGGCCACTCTTCCGCTCTCTTGCACAAACCAGCTGCTGCAGGATTCTGCCGAATGTAATTCAGTTTTGCTGAGAACTGAGTGCCGCGTTCGTCAGGCCGCAGCCGATGATCGAAATATCCTTCCTGCCACATCACGCGGTACGTTCGCCTATGAAAGCGTTTCCAGTCTCGAATGACTCCGCTCATCGATTTGTCGCGCGGAAAAGACAGCAGCGCGTGCACGTGGTCAGGCATCATTAGGCAAAGTGTGATATGCCACCGCAGGTTCGCTTCGTACGCCCTTGCTGAATACAGAAGCGGGTGTGCAAGGGACGGATCGATTAGCGCTTTTTGCTGTTTCTCACGACTAAGTCCGATCCGGACGTTAAACAGCGCCCCGGGTTCAACCCAATGGGGCACCCCGTGATGCAATCGCTGCGGGAAACCGCGATAAGCATTCATTTGGGATCAGTGTAACGATCAGTTGGCCACGATCTGAAGAGAATTTCTCGCGCTTATCCCAAGGTGGAACGCGTTGTCCTCAACGCGTTGACCAAGGCATGGGGCTCTGCCGCCGGTTATCTGCGCCTTCGGCGAGCCAAGTGGCATCGTCTTGAGGACAAGCCGATCCCACCTTCGCTCCGGTCGCATTCAGATTCGGGCAGCGTTCGTCCTCGAAATCACAACGCCGGCAAAATACGTCCACTCACTTCTCCGAAGCCAACACGGTAACTATCGCCCTGACACCAACCGGTGATCGTTAGGCGATCGCCGTCTTCAAGCCATTTGCGCGCTTCCCCATTCGGTAATTTTAAAGGATTTGCCCCGCGCCAGGTCAGTTCCAGCATGCAGCCGCGCGATTCTTCAGTTGCTCCGCTGATGGTGCCGCTCGCGAGTAAATCGCCAGGTTCCAGGTTGCAGCCGTTGACTGTGTGATGGGCAAGCTGCTGCGAAATGCTCCAGTAAAGATTTTGGAAATTTGTGCGGGTGATGACATGCGGCGCCTGCAACGATGACGTCTGGAGCGTCGCTTCGAGCTCGATGTCTAATGTGAAATCGTTTTTTGCTCGCAAATACGGGAGCGGCTCGGGATCCTGTGGCGTGAGCGGTTTCCTGAATGGTTCGAGCGCTTCGAGCGTCACCACCCATGGCGAAATGCTGGTCGCGAAGTTCTTCGCCAGGAACGGGCCCAGCGGCTGATATTCCCACGCCTGAATGTCTCGTGCGCTCCAGTCGTTCATCAGAAACAGTCCGAAGATGTGATCAGCGGCGCAGTCAATTGGAATTGCTTGGCCTAACGAGTTACCGGGGCCAATAAGAAACGCCGTCTCCAATTCGTAATCGAGACTTTTGGTCGGACCGAACGTCGGCGTGGCTGCATCGGGCGCCTTGGTCTGGCCGCTTGGCCGGCGCACGTCCGTGCCACTGATAATCACCGAACTCGCGCGTCCGTGGTATGCGACTGGCAACCATTTCCAGTTCGGCATCAGCGCGTTCTCAGGACCGCGCAGCATCGTGCCGACGTTATGCGCGTGATGATACGACGAATAAAAATCGGTGTAATTGCCGATCCGCGCCGGCAATTTCATGGTGACACTCTTTTGCGCATGGAAGATCCGCGCCCGCAACCTCGCATTGTCACGGAGAATCGGCGTTTTGGACGAGAGCAGGCGTTGAAGCACTGCACGCGCTTTCCGCCATGCCGGGCGACCCAGCGCGAGGAATGCATTCAACGAGTCTTCTGAAAAGACTTTTCGGCCTTGGAATTCCGGTGAGCGGAAATGTCCGAGCTCTTCGAGAACAGAGAGATCGGCAATCAAATCGCCGATGGCGACTCCGGCGCGTGGTTTGCCTCCTTTTGGCTGAAAGATGCCAAACGGAAGATTTTGTATGGGAAAATGCGAATCAGGCGCAACGTCGATGAATGATTTGAGAGCCATAGCGGCGATTGACCTCAATCGCCCGTCGGACGCGGCGTAACCCGGCGCGGGCGGTTCAGGTGAACCGCCCCTACCTTACAGGAAACCCAGCACGCGCAAATCGTCGCGCGGCTCATCGAAGCTGCAACTGCCGAAGGACCTGACAGATTTCCGCCGGTATTGCAGGCGCTCCGTATCGATTCTCCAATCGCGCCATGCAAAAAAATCGTCAGTAAACGAAAATGAATCCGGATCTTCGTCCTCGAGCATCATCACGGCTTGATCTGCGTCCCATTGATGCTCGGCCGCAAGCACGGCGGCGCCGAGCACATTGAGAAATCCATGCATCTTTGTTTTCACTTCATCGCGAAATTGCCGGATTGGATGATGCAGCCCGGCCGTGAACTTGATCTGAAGTTGGTGCGTGGCCGCCGTTACGAGCGCAGGCGCGATCTGCACCGAGGTGGGAAATGCGTCCGCTGTGACTCCGCCGGTGCGCAACTTGTACCCAAATGTCGCCACGTCCTGGTCTGAATTGTGCCTGGCGATTAATGCAATGGCTTGCTCCGCTCGCTCCGGCGGCGCTTCCCAAAAAACCGGCAACCCTCCGACCATCGACCACACTTTGAGAGAAGCAGAATCCACATCCGGCGGTAAAAACATTTCAAAATGACTGAGTGCAACGAGATCGACGTCGTACTTCGCGAATGCACAAATCGCCGCGTCCGCTCCGTGGACCGCGGCGACGAACTCATGCGCATTTGCCGTTTTCGGTCCGAGCGCAGCGACGCGCAGCGGATGCAAAGGATCGAAATCCGAAAGCAATTGCCTTGTCGCATCGAATTCTTCGACGGGTAGAACGAACCCATTAAGCATCCACGCTTCTGAAGCACGCACATAGTTGGCGTGATTCTGCAAGGCTGGTTCGAGCGGCAGGCTGCAAGGCGGGAACATCCCCGCGTAATCAATCGCTTGAGTGAGGAGAGCGCGTAGCGAAGCAGGAACAGCCATGAGTGGGATATTCAGCCACGAATCCGCCTTCGCCAAGGCTACGGCGGACAGGTGGACACGAAGATTTTAAGCTAATCCTGTGCAGACGTATTCGTTCGCCCTCGATTTCGTCATTGGATGCTGGGATTGTATTTGTCGCAACCTGGCTGGTGGCTGCGCTATCGACCAAGCGCACGCTGTATCGCGAAAGCCGGGCGCAGCGGCTGCGTTACTGGGTGCTGCTGCTGGTTGCGTACCTTCTTCTGATGCACGGCCGTCAACTGCCGTATCCACTAAACGGACGCATCATCTCGCATGCGGCGGCGATGGCATGGGCGGGCGCAGTCCTATGCGTGGCCGGCCTTGCGTTCGCGCTTTGGGCGAGAGTCACTCTCGGGCGGAACTGGAGCGGTGTGGTTACGTTGAAGGAAGGACACGAACTGGTCGAGCGCGGGCCGTACCGCTTGGTGCGGCATCCCATCTACACCGGCATACTCACCATGTTCTTTGCGACTGCGCTCGTGTTGGGACATGTCGCCGGATTTGCGGGTGTGCTGCTGATTTTTATCAGTTTCTGGGTCAAAATCGGCCGTGAAGAAAAACTGATGCTCCAACACTTCCCCTCGCGATATGCGGCTTACCGATGCCGCGTCAAACGGATTATTCCCTTCGTGCTCTGATCGGGCGGGGTGCAGTGGATTAATGAGTAGTTGCGGTCACTTAAGAACAAGCTCGACTTTCCATTGATAAGCCTTACGCTTCGTGTTTCTTCCGAAAACCTAGAGAAAAGTCGCTTTGCCATGGCAATCACGGAATCAGCGTCAAGTCTCGACCTCGTAGTGTGTGCATGCGGACCACAGGAATATACGGCGCGCGATGCAATCGACGCAGCCATGTTCAGGGGCGAATTGGACGACAAATGGGAAAAATTCCTCCGCGACCTAGGTGCCGAAGACCGGGCAGACGAACTTGATCTGGATGCGGATGAAGGCGCCATTTCTGCCGCGGCAGAGGCATTTCGTTACGAGCACGATTTGATCACTGCGGAGGAAACAGAAGCGTGGCTGGCAAGCCGGGCGCTGACTTTCGATGACTTCAGCGATTACTTCACTCGTCAGTATTATGCTGGCGCGGTCGAAGAAGACGTCATTCCGGACGAAATGGAATATCAATCTGCGTCACCTGAGTTGCGTCAGTCATTCTTTGCAGATTTGATGCTGTCGGGAGAATTCGAGCGGATGACCACAGATTTGATGTGGCGCCTGGCCACGCGTTATGGTGAAGAGAACCCCAGCTCCGAGGCCATTGCAGCAGAAACGCAGACTTTCCTGGAGCGTCACAGAATTAAGCCGGCGCAGCTCGCAAACTGGCTGAAAAACCTCGGGCGCGATTCAAGATGGTTTGATGAAATGCTGGCGATGGAGGCAGCCTATCGCAAGCGCTGCGAAACCGTGCTTGTCCCGCAGGCGCGCCGGCGCGAAGTGATATCATTGCGATTACTGCTGACGCGAGTGGAAATGGAAGTGATCGAGGTGGAATCGCGCGATGCCGCGCAGGAAGCGCTACTTTGCATACGCGAAGACGGCATGACGATGGAAGAAGTCGCCGCCGAGGGCGGTTACCCTTATCGGCGGGCCACGCTTGTTCTGGAAGACGTTCCCGCCCATGCACAACAGATGTTCATCAGCGCTTCGGCCGGTCACATTTCTGAGCCAATACCGCGAGGCGACGGATTCGAGGTTTGTCGTGTCATCAATAAGATCGAGCCGCAAGCAGATGATCCAGCCTTGCAATCGCGCATCGACCAACGGCTCCTGGAGCGGCATTTCTCCGAACTAGCCGGCAAGCATGTCCAGACGCGGCTCGGCGGCCTTACAACTGCAACTGAATGAAGGCACCAGACACCGAAATCTTACGACGGTCATCGGTGTTTCGCTTTGTTTCCGATGATCATTTCGCTGCCATCGAGCCGTTGCTTCAGGAGGAACATTACGAATTCGGCGATGTGATTGTAAAACAAGGGGATCCAGCCAATTCATTTTTCGTCCTCACCCGCGGACGCGCGCGCGCCATTAAGATCAAGGCCGACGGTGAAGAAGTCCCGCTGGGGGTGTTAAAGCCCGGCGACTCGTTTGGCGAAGCTGCGTTATCCGAAGGTGGAACTCGAAATGCGACCGTGCGTTGTAGCACCGCAGTAGATGTTTTGCGAATCGATCGCGACGATTTTCTCGAACTGGTCGACCGGGTGCCCAAGATAAAACAATTTGTCGAAACCACCGGGCGAAATCGCGCGCTGCAAAGCTTCCTTTATCAATTCAGCAATTTCGGTCGGCTGCCAACAACCGTGTTGCGCAGTGTAATCGAAAGGTTGAAACCCGCTGTTCTTGAAAAAGGGAAATTGATCATCCGCGAAGGGGACGATGCCGGACCGCTCTACATTTTGCAAAAGGGCAGAGCGCGCGCTTTTACCAGTACGAATGGAACGGAGCAGAATCTGGCGTTTTACCGTGAGGGCGATTTCTTTGGTGAATTATCGATATTGAATGGTTCGCCGCGCGCAGCGTCGGTGCAAGCCTTCACAGACTGCGAGTTGCTGTCGCTGGAACCGGCCACCGTGCGCGATCTGCGCCGCCGCTTTCCCGAATTCGATAAACTCCTGAGCGAGCGACTTGCGGTTTACCAGGCAAAAACCGAAGCACGAGTTCCGCTTGATTTCACGACGGAACTGCTGCCTGCCGAAACACGGGTGCACGACAAAGTTGAGCTCGATGGTCAGCCTCCCGGCGAGACCGAAGCGGAAGACCCGTTCGCGGACGAGTCCGGACTGTTTCGCAAACGCAGTAGGCGCATCGGCAAAATCGATCACGTCCTGCAAATCGACGAGATGGACTGCGGTGCAGCCTGTCTGGCAATGATTTGCCGGCATTTCGGACGCAAAGTGAGTCTGCCACGGATTCGACAGCTTTGTCATACCGCAGCCGACGGCACCAGTCTCAAAGCTATTTCTCGCGCCGCGACCGAACTTGGGCTGGCAGCGCGCGCTTTGAAAATCTCGCTGCGCAATCTTCCGCTCATGCCGCTGCCAGCAATAGTTCATTGGGAAGGCAATCACTGGATCGTTCTCTACGATGTGGATCAGCAGTTTGTCCGGGTCGCTGATCCCGCGCGCGGCTTGCGAAAACTTCCCCGTCGCGAATTCGAATCAAAATGGACCGGCTACGCGGCGTTATTCGATTACACGCCTGCGTTCGAACAGGCGCCGGAAAGTAGGCCAACGCTTGCCTGGGTACTTCCATTCCTTGCGCGCTTCAAGGTCATCTTGCTTCAAGTGCTCGGTCTCGCTATCGCGGTCAGTTTTCTTCAGCTGCTGTTCCCGGTATTCACGCAGCTCGTCGTCGACAAAGTCATTGTCGAAAATGACATCGGTCTGTTGAAAACGATCCTGCTCGGCATGCTCGCCGCGATCGTCTTTGTGCAACTTTCCGCGCTCGCGCAGGAGTATTTGCTGGCGTTTGCGGCCGTGCGTCTTGACACGGTGGTTCTCGATTTCTTGAGCCGAAAGCTTCTTTCCCTGCCGATGAGTTATTTTACCAGTCGCCGCACAGGCGATATCCAGCGCCGGCTCGAAGGCGCGAGGCAGGTTCGGCAATTCGCAGTGCAACAGGGAATCGGCGCCGTGCTGGCTGTGGTCTTCCTCTTTGGCGCTGTAATTTTGATGGCCATGTATAGCCCGGTGCTGACGCTGGCGTTTTTGGCCACGACGCCGCTCTATGTGGGGTTAATGATTTTTTCGGTAAAGGTCCTCCGTCCGCTGTATCACGGCGTCGAGGAAAGCCAGGGCAAGTATAGTTCACATCAAATCGATGCCATCAAAGGCATCGAAGCAGTTAAAGCGGCCTCGGCCGAAAGCACATTCCGTGACGCCATGCTCAACGAGTTTCTCTCAGTCTCGCAAAAACTCTTTAAAGCGACTTTCATTGTGATGTCCTGGGACAGCGTCCTGCAGACGATCGGCCTGTTGTCCACTGCGATCTTTCTATGGGTCGGCGCGACGCAGGTAATTAAAGGCCAGCTGAGCGTAGGTGGTTTTGTCGCGTTCAGTTCTCTGACCGCGATGGCATACGCGGGAATTCTGCGCGCCCTCGGAGTTTGGGACACGCTGCAACAAGCGGCCGTCCTGCTGAATCGGCTTAATGACATCTTCGAACAAGAGCCGGAGCAAGGACACGATCGTTCCCGCCTCGTTCCAGTTCACAGTCTCGAAGGCCGAGTAGAGCTCCGCGGCGTCAGTTTCAAATACGGCGGACCGGAATCACCCGACATCTTGAAAAATATCACACTGGACCTCGTGCCGGGCCGTATGGTGGCGTTCGTCGGCCGGAGCGGCTCCGGTAAAACAACGCTCATAAAACTGATCGCCGGCCTGCTGGAGCCCACCGAAGGGACGATCTATTTCGACCACGTGGATTTGAAGACCTTGAATTATCGCGATGTGCGCCGGCACGTCGGATTCGTCCTTCAAGAGAACCACATGTTTAACGACACAATCGCGCGTAACATCTCTTTCGGCGATCCGGAGCCAGATCTTGACCGTGTACTTTCGGCCGCTCAGGCGGCTGCGGCGCATGATTTCATCATGCGTTTGCCGCTCGGATACGAGACAAAAATCGGCGAGTCGGGTCTGTCTCTCTCGGGAGGACAAAAGCAACGCATTGCAATTGCTCGGGCAATCTACAATAACCCGCCGGTCCTGATCTTTGACGAGGCGACGAGCTCGCTTGATACAGAATCCGAACGGGCGATCCAGGAAAACCTGGCCCGGCTAATGAGTGGCCGAACGACGATTGTGATTGCGCATCGCTTAAGCACGATCCGCGAAGCGCATTCCATTGTGGTCCTGGAGAAAGGTAGCATCGTCGAGATTGGCACACATGATGAACTGATGGCCCAACGCGGCTTGTATTATTATCTTTCCAGTCAGCAGCTGGGAATCTAAACCCAGTGGGCAATGAGTCTGCCAACAACCCAACGTGGTTCGCTGGATGCAGAATCGGAGATGTTGCCGCAGCAACCGGCGCCGTGGATCGTTCGCTCCACCGGATGGGTGCTGATCGGCGCGTTTCTCTTTGCGCTGCTCGTCGCCATCGTCCTGCGATTGCCGGAGTCCGTTCATTGCCGATTCATCTTGATTCCTGCTACGGGCGCCGATCCAATTCAGTCCCCCCGCCAGGCTATAATTAGCCACGTCGCAGTGGAGGAAGGTCAACCAGTGAAAGCGGGCGAGGAATTATTCGTCTTGCGCTCCGATGAAATCCGCGGCTGGGACACGCAACTGCGAACGCTCACCGAAGATCTGAGCACCAAGGAAGAAGGGCTCACACGGTCCGAGAGCGCGTACGCGGCGCAGCTTGGCATCAAAAACGCAGAGATTGAGCAGGCGAAAAGCGAAGTAAAATTTCGGGAGAACCACGTTAGCGCCAGCCGCGACCTGGTCACGCGGATGGAGAAGCTGGCGAAGGTTGGCGGCACATCCGAAATCGATCTTGTAAAGCTGAAGCTCGATTTAGCCGGTTCAGAAAAAGATCTGAGTGTCACTCAAAGGACCTTGCAGCAGGTGAATCTCGACCGCGAGCGCATGGAGACAGAGCACGCGCGTCAGCAAAGCGAGCAGCAGGCCGAAATCGAGAAGCTAAAGATGCGCATCGGCGCTTTAAAAGCCGATCTGGAAAATGCGCAGCAGAATCTGCTAACCATTCGCAGTCCTTACGAAGGCATAATCATCTCAATGGACCAGCGCACCGTGGGGAGTTTTGTGCAGCAGGGACAGGTGCTTTGCCAACTCGCGCCAAAGGGCTCAAAACCACGAGCGCGAATGACGTTGCCGGAAGCGGGTCTTCCAAGGCTCGCTGTCGCTCAGCGGATACGATATTTTTTTGAAGCGTTCCCTTACCAACGTTACGGCACGGTGACCGGAAAGCTGGATTGGATCAGTCCCTCCGCTGTTACCACCGCGGAGGGCTCGCATTTCATCGCGCTAGGTTCACTCGACCGATATGACATTGTGCCGCGCCAGGGACAGATATTGCCTCTGCGTGTCGGAATGAGGGGAGATGCGCACATCATCGTCGGCGGACGAACGCTCATCGAGTACGCGTTCGAGCCAATTCGACAGTTGCGGGAGAGCATGAAGCAATAACTTCTTCTCGCGTGTTATGAAGGAGTCACGCTCCAAACTCAGACTCGAAGACCTAACCACAAGCAATCCAGCCATGGCGCGTTGCCTGCAACTTGCCGCCCTGGCCGCCAAGTCAGAGGTGCCGGTCGTCCTCCTCGGCGAAACCGGTACCGGCAAAACGTTACTTGCTCACGCGATCCATAATTCATCGGCGCGAGCAGGGGAACCATTCATTGCATTTAATGCTTCAGCGATCAGCGAGACGCTGCTCGAGAGTCAACTGTTCGGCCATGAGCGTGGCGCTTTCACTGGAGCGCAGCAGAGCGTTAAGGGCAAATTCGAACTCGCCAATCGGGGCACGATTTTTTTGGATGAAATTTCTGAAATGAGTCTCCTCGCCCAGGTCAAAATTCTGCGCGTGCTCGAATACGGCGAATTTGAGCGACTCGGTTCCGAAAGAATGCTCACCACCAATGCCAGGATCATTTGTGCATCAAACTGCTCGCTGCGCGAGCGAGTACGTTTAGGAAAGTTTCGAGAAGACCTCTATCAGAGATTGAATGGTCTCACGTTGCTCATTCCCCCGCTGCGCGAACGCCTGGAGGAATTGCCCGCGTTGATCGCCGCAGAATTGAAGGCTGCCAGCTTGAAAGAGGGCAAAACAATCACTTCGATTCATCCTGAAGCGATGGAGAAATTGCTTCGTCACCCGTGGCGCGGAAACCTTCGCGAGTTGAGTCACACCGTGCGGACGATGACGTTGTTTTGCAATGGCTCGGTGATTTTACCGGAACACATCATATTCCCGCCTGATCTCGACACGGGAGCGGATGCCACGCTAGTTGCCAAATCGGCTTCGTCGCTTGGACATAATAGCGAAGAGCACGGTCGAGACGTTGATCTGTCTCTGGACAGCGCCGTCAAAAGGCATGTCCGATTTGTTTATGATCGCGCCAATCACAACCAGCGGCGGGCGGCGAAATTGCTTGGCATCTCCCGCTCCACGCTCGCTCGCTATCTTGCAAAGCGTGGTCAAAAATGACGCCAGGCAGCCTCAAAAATAGGCCGGGAATGCCTTAAAACGAAGCGCAGGCGTTTCCCGCCGTTTTGGGGGCTTATTGGATCTTCAGTGGCGCGATTTCAGCGTAAACGCCTGCGGTTCAACAGCAAGCGAGCAAGCGCCCGCCATCCTGCTTAGCCGTTTCTAAATCTTGGCACGGTTGCTGATAATACACGACGCAACTTGAGTGCCCCGAAGAAAAAAAGCGCGCCCGCCGAAGAGTCAGCAAGTCAAAGGCCCACGCGCAAAAAACAAAAGTTGATTCGCTTGGATGACCTGATTCCAAAACAGGACGTCAAAGGCGGGCAGCAACGCCTCTTCGGTGTCACTGACACCCAAACCCAAGAGAAAGAAAAATAAAATGGCAGCAAAGAAACGTAAGAAGATCAAAGTCCACGACCTCAAGCCGAAAAAAGACGCCAAGGGCGGAATAGCCCGCCAAGTCAGCCAAGGGACAAACGTTGGGACAAACGTTGGGACAAACGTTGGCTAAATCAAAGTAGAATAACCGCACCACGGTTCGATCCCACGTGCGGTCTTATCAACCCCAAGGGCGACTGTTTCCCCCTGTTCCCCCCAAACAGAAGGCGGCAAATTCGACCGCTAATCGCACGAGGCGAATTGCGGAGTCATGCTAAACGAGGCGCGCAATTTGCCGCCGGGGAGAATGGTTTGGATCCCCTGCTTCTCCTCGAACGCGCGCTGCTCGTGATGGTCGGTTAAGCCCCAGCACGGCTCGACGCACAGAAAGGGTCCGCCGTCAGACCATAAGGTCAGATACGGAAGGCCCGCTAAATCCAGCGTCACCCAGCGGCCGCTGGGTGGATCGACATAGGAAAATCTGCGCCTTGGGACGTCGAGCAGTTCGAGGATGACCGAGCCTGGCAATTCCTTTTTTGAAAACGGCATTTCGCCGCCGCGAAATTCGATGTCGCGCGTCTCGCCTGACAGAAAATTGCCCGGCGAAAAATATCGTCGATACAAACCGCGCGGCATTTGCAAATGAAAACTTTCGAACGATGTGGCTCCGAAACCGGGATGCAATCCGAAGGACACATGGGCCGTCAGCTCTGGTTCATGGTTTCGAAACTCGAAGAGCACGGTCACTTTGTTGCTGTCGATGTTGTAGGTCAGATCGACTGCCACTTTCAGCGGATATTCGCTGAGCGAAAAATCCTGCGGTTTAATCTGGTATTTTAGCGAGGCGCCGCTCCCCTCAGTAGAACAGCCGGCGAGATGCCATGTTTTGGAGCGAAGGAAGCCGTGATTGCCGCCCTTGATTTCGTGTCCGCGGTATAGACTGCGACCGTTTTTCAGGCGGTGAAGATAATAGCCCATCACCGTCGCGTGATTCGCCCAGCCGCTAGATGGCGCGGACAGATCGTTGTCGCGGTAGAGAAAACCAATCCACTGGCCGGCTTCATTGATTCGCGCCATGCTGATCAATTCCGCACCAAGACGTGAGACGATAATGCGAAGCCCGTTCTCCTCATCAGTCAAAACATCGAGATCCTGGCCGTCTCGTTTTTCCTCGGAATGCGAAAACTTCATCGGGGCTGTGTTACGTATCGCAGGGGATTGTAGCCACGGCGCTGTGCGCCGTCTGGGTCCATTTGATTAACGCCCCACACGGGCGTGGCTACAACGACCACTCATGGGAACAAGCCACGCACTTGCTTGGCTTTAATGACCCGTTCAACGCCGATCGCCATTGCCGCTGTGCGATGCGAGACCCTATGCTCCTTCGCGCGCCTGATCACCTGCGCAAACGAATGCTCCAGGATCCGGAAAAGTTTGTCGGTCACTTCCATCTCCGACCACAAAAACGCCTGCAAACCCTGCACCCATTCAAAATACGAAACGATGACGCCACCAGCGTTACAAAGGATGTCCGGGATCACGAAGACCTCGTCCCATCGCTGGTCGAGAATCAGATCTGCATCGGGTGTCGTCGGGCCGTTGGCGCCCTCGGCAAGGATGCGGCACTTGAGTTGACCGGCATTTTTTCCGGTAATCACGCGATCGACCGCGCACGGAGCAAGAATGTCGCACGGCAGCGTCAGAAATTCGTTGGGGTTCACATGATCATCCTGGGCGAACGCACGCAGGTTCCCCTTCTTGATCATGTGTTGTTCGGCCGATTTAACGTCAATCCCTTTCGGATTGTAAATCGCAGCAGTGTGATCGCTGATCCCGACGACTTTGACGCCGCTCTTATAGGCAAGCGACAAAGCCGCGACGGAACCGACGTTGCCGAATCCTTGCACAATTGCGGTGCATTTTTCCGGATCCATTTTCAACATGTTCATCGCGCGCTCGACGAGATACACGACGCCGCGCCCAGTGGCTTCACGTCGGCCCTCAGTCCCTCCGATAGCGACCGGTTTGCCGGTGACGATTTCGTTCACGGCGTAGCCCATGTAGACGGAGTAGGTGTCCATGAACCACGCCATGATCTGTTCGTTGGTACCCATGTCCGGGCCCATGATGTCGGTGTGCGGACCCACGAATGGAATCATTTCCTGCATGTAACGGCGCGAGACCGCTTCGAGCTCCTTACGAGATAATTTGTTGGGATCGACCGCCACGCCCCCTTTCGCGCCACCATAAGGCAACTGCGCCAGCGCACATTTCCAGCTCATCCACATCGCCAGCGCCGCCGTTTCGCCCATGGAAAGCGAAGGGGCGAAACGCGTGCCGCCCTTGGTCGGGCCGAGCGCGATGTGATGTTGCACGCGGTATCCCTGGAAGGCTCGCGTGCTCCCGTCGTCCATGTGCACCGGCAATGTCACCGCGATCGCCCGCTTCGGATACGTCGCCCATTCGCGATCGCTCTGGTCGATGTTCAGATAATCGGCGATGACGCGAAATTGCTCGCAAGCCATCTGAAAAACTTCGTCGGCATAAATCGTGTGCATTGAAGCGTCAGCGCAACTCTGGGTTTCCATGGGAAACCTGCTATTTGCGCTGGGCACGTGGCGTCGTCAACTCCGAAACTTTGGAGTTCAAAATCGACGGCACTCACCACGAATTTACACGAATAGACACAAATGAAGAAAACAGTGTGTTCAAAGATCGGTTCACAGACCGGTGGCTTATCGGAGCCTTAACTTAATACAGAGTAGTTCGTCTTGTGAATTTGTGTCCATTTGTGTCCATTCGTGGTTCAGTGCAGCACAAATGAAAATCGAAACTGTAGCCGTTCACGCAGGACACCAGGTGGATTCCGCAACCGGGGCGGTGGCAGCGCCCATTTATCTCTCCACGACCTTCGAGCGCGACATCGAAGGCACGTACTCACGCGGGTTCATGTACTCGCGCAACGACAATCCAAATCGGAAAACCCTCGAGCGCGGCGCGAGCATGCTCGAAGCCGGCGAAGCCGCCGCGGCATTCGCCTCTGGTACCGGCGCGACGATGTCGATTTTGCAGGCATTATCTCCGGGTGATCACGTGCTCGCGCACATCGATGCGTATTACGGCACGTCGCGATTGATACGCCAAATCTTTGTGCGCTGGGGACTTCAGGTCGATTTCGTTGACATGAGCGATCTCGCCGCAGTTAAGAAAGCGTTGCGTCCGAATACAAAACTGGCCTGGGCCGAGACGCCTTCCAATCCGCTGCTGAGGGTTGTCGATCTCGTCGCGCTCGGTGAAATCGCGCACAATGCCGGGGCGGTC